>JAZGAY010000148.1:0-8248 GCA_036475985.1 Candidatus Brocadiales bacterium | reverse complement strand
GAATGCCCGTCACGAACCAGAACGGGGAGGTGGTCGGCGTCATCTCTGAACTCGACTTGCTTAGGGCCCTTCAGGAGGGCAAGGAGCTTGTCAGGATAACGGCCGGCGACGTCATGACCCGCGAGGCGATTACTGTGGAGTCGGACGTGCCCTTGGAGAAGGTGACGGAGATAATGATGGACAAGAACATCATCCGCGTGCCCGTTACACAGGACGGCAAGCTTACCGGCGTGGTGGCAAGGTGTGACATATTGAGAAGCTTCCTGGAGCCGGAGTTTATAGCGCATATGTAGCGTGGGGAGGAAACCTTCCCGCCGTGTCGCGTTGCGCTCGGGTGGCCTCATACGCCGCTTTACCGCCGCGTATGGGTGCTGCATGGTAAGAGAAAGGGCCGGGAACCAAACGGCGCAGGGTTTTTTCTCTGTCAGGAAAAGGGATGTATTCCCACCCCCCTCCAAGGCCACTATGAATACGAAGAGAAAATGACAAAAAAGCTTGAAGAAGAAGAGATTGCCAGAGAACTAGGCGAATTAAAGGGCTGGAGTCGTGAGGGGGACACGATAGTAAAGCGATACGAATTTCCCAACTTCCGCAGGGCTGTAGAGTTTGTGGACAGACTGGCCAACGTGGTGGAGGAGCTGAACCACCACCCCACCATAACCATCGACTTTGACAACGTTACCATCACCCTTACCACCCGCACCCACAGGGGCCTGACGGACAGGGATTTCAAGGCCGCCTACCTCTTTGACGGCCTCCTGATTGACTAGACCCTCCTTCGGGGGTTTTGGAATAAAATACAGGGACAGCAAATGTAGTGTACGTCCCGACGCACCGTTGATGCCTTTGACAAGAAATTGGATGGGAGGGATTATGAAGATACTGAGAATTCTGGCTTTAGTGTTTATTGTAGCTGCCTCGTCTCCCCTGTGTCTTGCCGCACCTGAGAAGCCGGTACTTGTTATAAAACACGTTCCGTTTGATGGGGCGGGTAATCTCGGCGAGTTCATGCAGCAGAATCATATCTCCTACCGGGAATTAAACATCTTTGATGGGGAGTACGTAGAAGACCCCACTGCCTTCTCTGCCATCTTTACCATGGGCGGGACCATGAACGTTGACGATGAAGACCGTTACCCGTTTCTCAAATGGGAGCACAAGTTTCTTGAAAAGGCCATGGAGGAAGGAGTCCCGCTCCTGGGGATATGCCTCGGCGCGGAGATGCTTTCCTATGTCAGCGGCGGCAAGGTGACAAAGGAGGCAGTGAAAGAGGTGGGCTGGTATGAGATATGGCTGACGGAGGATGGAAGAACGGATCCACTGTTCGAAGGGCTTCCGGAAAAATTCGTAGTCTTCCTGTGTCACAGCGATAAGTTCTCGATACCGCCGGGTGGTGAGAGGCTGGCGGAATCCAGGGACGACCCCAATGAGGCGTTTACGTTCAGGTTGGACAGGATTACATACGGTCTCCAGTTCCATCCCGAGGTAACGACGCAAATAATAAACGACTGGGTGGGCACCTATAAAGGACAGTTGACCGCACAAAGAATTAAAGAGATAAAAGATCAGACCAGAAAAAATCTAAGCAATTTCAAACGACACGCGATGCTCATAATAAAAAACTTCTTTACCGTTACCGGTTTGCTCGACTAGGGGAGGCAATGTGCAGGATGCGTCCCTGCGCACCGTTGAACTGTCACGCTGCAAACAAGATTGTATATAGCACGGGTGCTCTGTCACCCATGTTTATTGTTTCAATACATGATTCAACCGGGGACAGGGCCCCAGCCGTCATGATCATCACAGCGTAATTAATGAGGGTGTGGGACATTGGGTCCGAATGTGGTGGGGGTTAGTGGAGGTGTTCTTCCGTGTACAGGTGTTCCTCGGCGGGGGATTCCTCTTCGTGTGGTGCGTGCCGTTCCGGTGTCTCGGGGGTGGGGACATTGGAGCTGTACCAGAGCCACTTACCCTCCGAGTTTATGAGCAGCTTGCCACGCTCGGTAATCAGGAGATAGATTATCAGGAGCGGCAGAACCACGGGTGCTACAATTACCAGCACGAAGAGCCCTACAAGGAATATGGGGAACAGCGACATTGCTATTGGAAAGAATATCAGCGACACGAGGGCGACTATGCTGATGCCGAAGCACAGTATCCAGGGCAAGAGAACGAGCGAGAGAATCGACATCCAGAATATCTTGAACCCTCCCCGTACCTTTGTGTCTGAGATGTATACGCCGCCGAGGGTCTCTTCCTCCTCAGGTTCGTATTCTTCTTCGTAATACTCTTCCCGGTCTTCTTCGGGTGGCGGGGCCTTTCTCTCAACTTCTTCCTCTACCATAGTGTCACTGTAGAGGACGTCTTCCCCGGCGGAGTCCTCGGCCTGCCTCGCCTTTTCAAACGCATCGTCGCTGGGCGCGGAGGTAGCCTCTTTGTAATCCTTCGGGTTCTTATGCATTTTTTTCTTGATGTACGACCAGACCATGGTTAAGCGTTTATGCCTCCGTTAAAGACCCCTGCCCAGACGCCTTGTAATGCCTATACTATGCCTGCACTTAAACCCTGTCAATCCTAAACCTCGCAGAGACCGGCCACGGCCTGAGCCGCAATGGCCTTGCCCTTGCCTATGGCCCCCAGGCCTTCCGTGGTGGTGGCCTTTACGTTCATACGGTCGGGGGAGATGTCCAGCAGGCGGGCCATCTTGTCTTTCATCTCCAGCTTTTTCGCCCCGAGCCTAGGTACCTGGGCTATTATCACTACGTCGACGTTGTTGACCCTGAGACCCTTTTCCCTGACAAGACCTGCAACGTGTTCGAGCAGCACCTGGCTTGAGACGTCTTTCCACTTGGGGTCGTCGTCTGGAAAGTGTTCTCCAATATCACCGAGCGCGGTGGCGCCCAGCAGGGCATCGCACACGGCGTGAATGACCACGTCGGCATCAGAGTGTCCCTCGAGACCCAGGTGGTAGTCGATGTCTACGCCGCCAAGCACCAGCCTGCGGCCTTCCACCAGTTTGTGTACGTCGTAGCCTATTCCGAAGAGTGTCATGTGTCGAGATTACAAATCATAAATATTCAAAGACCTTAAAGATAAATCCCGCGTGATTGTCATTCTGAGTTTGTGGGCTTCTGCAGGACGTTCATTACACGGGACAGAAGACGGTTACAGGGGTTTGGTAAGGAAAGGGGCGTGGGTGCGGGTCTATCGTATGTCTGCAGAGCTCTTTCCTAATAGTCCCCTTACTCTGTCGGAAAGTGCGTTCAGTTCTGTGAGATGTTTCATGCACAGCTCTCTTTCAGACCAGCGTACGTCTCTGAAGCAGGCCACGGTGTTTTCTATATCTTCAATTACCCTGTCTATCGCCTTGTTCAGTTCGGACGTCGTGAAGTTCGAGCACCTTTCCGACAGGGTGTCGATTCTCTTAAAAATCTCGTTGCGATATGCCTTCCGCTTGTGAGGTATTACCGTAAAACCGACACCGGCCAGCGCAATCGCCCCGACCATCACTATTGCCGCCGGCAGGAAGAGTGTGAGCAGGAAGCTGAAACCGGCAAGGGCGGCAATGGCGACGCCCTCCATGGCCACGAAGTTGACAAGTCCGCTCTGGGACACCGCCCTTATCCTGTCGGCCTCATTGGCCAGGTCAAACTCGCGGTACTCCCTCGAGTGCTCTTTCAGCGTAAACTGGAGCTCGTTCTTCCTGTCCTCAAAGCTATGTTCTCCAAGGGCTTCCACGTCTCCCTTGCCTTTTTCGGATTTCTTGTAATCCAGGGCAATCTCCCAGAGAGACCTGTTGTTTCTGGTTATGTAGTCAACAGAATCATCAATTACCCTGTCCAGGTCATGCAGGGGGTTGGAAAGGCTGGTCATCTCCTTCTTGAACTTATCGCCGATTTTTTCCCTGGAGAACATCGAGGCCATCAGCGAACGGGTGGTCATGTGGTAGCCCAGGAACGTGTCAAGCCTCTCCTTGAGCCTGGAGAAGGCCGACTCTATCTCCAGCTTGTACTTCTTGGTGTACTCCTGCATGTCCTCCCGCTTGCTCTTCAACCGGGCCTCCAGGCGTTCTATGCCCGCTATTTCCGAATTGTAACGGGCTATCCTCGTCTCCAGGTCCATCTTAAGTTCCGCAAACACGCTTGAGAGGAAACGCAGGGGGCTGAGCGACTTCAGCTCCATCTTTATGTCGAAGTCCATCTTTTCAAAGATGAATTCTTCTATCTCTCCTATATTGCTTTTGCGCAACAACTCCTTGTCCTGGTTGGCCTTGGCCGAAGTGGCACTTAGACTGGAAATGGAGATAACCTTGGGGTCAAAACCGAGGAGCTTGTAGCAGTTTTTCTCGATAAACGGGATGATTTCGTTGAGTTCGTCCTCGGTCTTCAGGTCTATCTTGTTCAGGACGATGATCACCTTTCGGCCCCACTTGCCCTTGAGGAGCTGGATAAATTTTCTCTCGCTCTCGGTAAGGGGCCTGTCGGAAGAAGTTATAAAGATTACGAGTTCGGCGCGGTGTATGAAACTCTCTATTATGTTCTCATGCTCTACAAAGATAGAGTTGGTGCCGGGCGTGTCGACCAGGGTAATCTCTTTTAACGCATCCAGAGGATAGGTGACCCGTGAGAGGTTTTCGTTAAGCTGTTCCTGTCCGAAACTGTCGCCGTGGGTAAGGAGCACGACGCTATGGGTAGTGGGTGTCGGGCCTACACGCAGGATTCTCTTGCCCAGGAGGGCATTTACGAAGGTGGATTTACCGGCGTTATATTCCCCGGCGATTATTATGTAAAAGGGCTCCGCCAGCTGCTTGGCCATGTCCCGAATCTTTTTCTCGGTATCGGGCTGGCCCATATTGGCGAAGAAACCTTCAACGTCTTTTAGGAGCTCAGAGACCTCACTAAGCGTCTTCTTGAGTTCCTTATTCTTGATAATAGCCTTAGACATTTGATGTGTGCATCATGGCGTAGGCCACCTTAAACGCAAATTATACGGACGTACCATCTTACGTCAAGGACTTTTTTTGAGAAAATGGAAGAAATTTTATGTAAGTTTCCTGGCGGGAACTCCCGGACTATTATGGCGTGTCGGGGCGCCCCCGACAATAAAATGGCCCTTGGGCCAGGATGTCGAGGCTGCGGCTAGACGATGTCTTCTTCTCCGGCTTCTTTACCCGCGGCGCCCTTCCGGCAGAACCGCTCCAGTTCCTTTCTCCTGTCCTCCAGACCCTTCTTGCCCAGAAGTGCGTTTGCGTTGACCTTGCACGCCTCGACGCCCGGCTGGTCAAACGGGTTTATACCGAACAATTTGCCGGCTAGTGCAGTCTCAAGTTCAAATAAATAAAGGAGTTGCCCAATATTGAACGCGGAAATTTCGGGGAGATAAATGGTGCAGTTTGGACGCCCGGCCTCGGTCAGTGCGGCCTGGGTGCCAAGCCTTTCGGCCTCCATAAGTTTCCCAAGCGTGTGGCCTGAGAGGTGGGCGAAGTTTTCGTCCGGCACGTAGTCGCGAATTTTCAGAGAGGACGTGAATCTGCCGACGGCAATAAACGTAACGACCTTGTCGAACGGCCCCTCCATATAGAGTTGCAGCTGTGAGTGCTGGTCTGTGGGACCCAGGGCACGGACCGGTGTCGGGCCGCAGTGGACCACCTTGCCGTCCACCGAGAGCCTCTTGCCCAGACTCTCGGCCCAGAGCTGACAGTACCACTCTGACACGCCCTCCAGCCTGGATGAGTACGGCATCATGACCGAGATGTGTCTGCCTTCCTTGTAGCTCAGGTACTGGAGCGCGGCGTTCATGAGGGCCGGGTTCTGTTTAAGGTCGTCGGACTGGCAGCGCTTGTCCATGGCGGCGGCACCGGAGAGGATTGATTCGACGTCGATTCCGCTCACGGCGGCCGACAGCAGGCCCACCGGGGTAAGCACGGAAAACCGTCCGCCCACGCCCCTGGGTATGTCGAGGATGGTGTAACCCTCCTGGTGGGCAAGTTCTCTCAGTGCACCGCTTTCCGGGTCGGTGGTGGCGATGAAGTGTTTGCCATAATCGTTCCCAAGTGTTTTTTTCAAAAAGTCTCTGACGATGAGGAACTGTGCCGCAGTCTCCAACGTGGTCCCGGACTTGGAGATGACGTTGAACACCGTCTTTTCAAGATTAATCAGCGTCAGCAGTCCGTCAAACGTGTCCGGGTCAATGGTGTCCATGACATGGATTCTGGGACACCCCATCCTTGCCTCCAGCAACTGATTATAGACTGGGTCGTTCAGGGCAATGTGCAGCGCGGCATTACCCAGTGTCGAGCCCCCTATCCCCAGCACTACAAAATCCTTAATCCGCCTCTTCTTTAAGTCGTCAGCCACCTCCAATACCCTTGTGACGGCGTCTTTATCATAAGGAAGGTCGAGGAACGGAAGCTGACCCTTGGACCTTTCTTCCGCTAAATCATTGAAGCATTTTGCCGCCTGCTTGCCTACTTTCTTGAGCCCGGCGTGGGTTAGCCCGTGTTTTTTTCCGACACGCCCGGCCATCATGTTGCTGAAGTTCAGGCTGATGTTTTGTGTCTCTTTGTTCATGGCAACCTCAAGGTCATATAATGTTCATAAATGTTTCATGTCAATAGGGGTGGAAGAAGACGGGGTGCTGTTTATAGCCTTAGTCCTTTAAGATAATTACGGAAGTCTTCACCGAACTCCTGGTTCTTCAGGCCCATCTCGACCGTTGCCCGCAGGAAGCCCAGTTTATTCCCGGTATCATACAGCTTTCCTTCTATACGGCAGCCGTAGACAGGTCCCCGGTCTATCAGGCTTTTAATCGCGTCCGTGAGCTGTATCTCACCCAGTGTCCCGTGGGTAGTCTGTTCCAGGAGGTCAAATATCTCACCGGGAAGGATGTACCTGCCTGAAATAGCCAGATTGGAGGGGGCCTCCTCTTGTCCTGGCTTTTCAACCAGGTCATGTATCCTGTAAACCCCGTCCGCAATGGTTTCGGGCTTTATTATCCCGTAGTGGCTGACTTCTGACTTCGGCACCTCTTCTACGGCGATTACAGGTCCTTTATAGCGGTAATATATTTCCAGGGCCTGTCTGAGTGCGGGTGTCTCGGAATCCATAATCATGTCCGGTAGAAGTACCGCGAAGGGTTCGTTGCCCACAACGTCCTTGGCGCAGAGTATTGCGTGCCCAAGCCCCAGCGCATCGTTCTGCCTGACGTAGCAGAAGGAGAGAAGATTCGATATCGCCTTAATCTCCCGGAGCAGTTTGTGATCGCCTTTTTTCTCCAGGAGGTTTTCAAGTTCATGAGAGGTGTCGAAGTGGTCTTCAATGCTCCTCTTGCCCCTGCCGGTGACCATTATTATATGTTCGATACCCGATAGTCTTGCCTCTTCCACCACGTATTGGATGACGGGTTTGTCGACCAGCGGGAGCATCTCCTTGGGCGAGGCCTTGGTAGCGGGCAGGAACCTTGTTCCCAGACCGGCTACCGGCAGTACGGCCTTCCTGACCTTCCCGACCTTCATGAAAACCCCCTTAATATGTGAGAAAGAGAAGCCTTTTTGCCTACGTGGCGATTTCTGCAGATTTTACATGAGGCAGGACTATTATTCCAATGGAAAAACCGGCGCTGAATTTCCTTGACCGGTTGATTTTGTGCCAATAGAATCGAGCCTGGAAGTTTATATCTCCCTAAGCGAATAACCAGGATGAAGATACCAAAAAGCCTCGAGCCTCTGGAACTCTCACGCAGGGAATTCGTCGTGCTCTGCGTGCTGTTTTCTACGCTTATGGTCGGTATTGTCGTAAAATTTGTTATTGATAACCACCTGGGCTCCGGGGATATAAAGGTCTTGAGGCAGAACCCTGAGGAGTTGTCGCTCAGGCTTGACGTGAACGCCGTGACCTGGCAAGAGCTCCTGCCCCTGCCTAAAATCGGGGAAAAGAGGGCAAAGGCCATCATAAAATATCGCGGGGAGCACGGTGCGTTTACAGACCTGAACGAGCTCCTGGACGTACCGGGCATTACACCGAAGGTCTTTGAAACAGTCAGGGGTTCGATGAAGGTAAGCGGTGAAAATATCAAGGTCTATGGCGAGAGAACGGAGTAGCGCGGGTGGCTAACTTTAAGCTGGTATCTACCTACAAGGCCAAGGGCGACCAGCCCGGGGCCATCAAAAAACTCGAAAGGGCCTTTGCCGGGGGTGTGAAACGTCAGACACTGCTGGGGGTGACCGGTTCGGGCAAGACCTTTACCATGG
>JAZGAY010000147.1:0-3327 GCA_036475985.1 Candidatus Brocadiales bacterium | reverse complement strand
CTGTTGTGGGACTCGTTTGCCATCCGGTGCCTCGCACCGGCGCCGTTCCGGCAGCCCGGGGCTAATCGGACCGGCTGGGCACCGGCGCGGTTTCTGAGATCAGCGTGCCTATCTGCTCACCGGCCAGGACGCGCCCCAGGTTGCCATCGACGAACATGTTGAAGACCACGATGGGGAGAGAGTTGTCCATACACATCGAGAGGGCAGTGCTGTCGAGCGCCTGGAGGCGGAGGCGGAGCGTCTCCAGGTACGTCAGGTGGCCGAACTTGCTGGCGGCTGCGTTGAGGGCCGGATCGGAATCGTAGACGCCGTCAACGTTGTACTTCGCCATGAGCAGGGCTTCGGCATCGATCTCGAGCGCCCGGAGGGACGCCGCGGTGTCCGTGGACATGTACGGGTTGCCGGTGCCGCCGGCGAAGAGGACGACGCGGCCCTTTTCCATGTGGCGCACGGCCCTGCGGCGGATGTAGGGCTCCGCCACTGCCTGGATAGCGATGGCGCTCTGGACGCGGGAGACCAGCCCGACCTTCTCCACCGCATCCTGAAGGGCGAGGGCGTTGATGATGGTGGCCACCATGCCGGCGCTGTCGGCCTGGGCACGGCTCATCCCCAACTTTGAGAGCTCTGATCCCCTGACCATATTGCCACCGCCCACCACCAGGGCCAGCCTGGCGTTAGTGGCAACGGCATCCTTAATCTCGCCTGCTATAAAATTTACGCTGTCTGTGTCAATGCCGGTACCGAATTCTTCTCCGCTTATCTTTATTACTGCCCTATTGTATTTGGCCTTTGCCATAACAAGGTCAGCCGGTCAGTTTTAATTACTGACCCACCTCAAACCTCGCAAAACGGTTTATCCGGATATTTTCTCCCACCTTGGCGATGCATGCGGTGAGGACGTCTTTTACCGTCTGGGTGTCGTCCTTTATAAAGGGTTGTTCCAGGAGGCATTTTTCCTTGTAGAAGGCCGCGAGCTTACCGGTGATTATTTTGTCTATTATCTCCGGAGGTTTGCCAGAGGCCTCACGTTGAAACTCCGTCTTTTTCTCCTCCGTGACCTCGGAGGGCACGTCTTCCTTAGAAACGGACAGGGGTTTTGTGGCTGCTATCTGCATGCAGAGGTCCTTCAGGAGCTGCTCAACCAGTTCGTTTTTTGCGACGAAATCCGTTTCGCAATTGACCTCCATCAGGACGCCCACCTTACCGTTAAAATGTATGTAAGACCCTATTCGGCCTTCTTTTGTCGTGCGGGCACTCTTTTTTTCGGCGATATGATGCCCTTTTTTCCTTAGTATCTCTGCGGCCTTGTCGAAATCGCCGCCTGTCTTCTCAAGGGCGTTCTTGCAGTCCAGTATGCCTGCACCGGTCTTCTCTCTCAATGTTTTTATGTCCTTCGTATCGACAGGCATTTAAGGGTTCCCCTTCTATACTCTTTACGGGTTCAGCGGACTCTAAGGTTGGCTGACTTCTTGGTGACTGATGACGGGCTCACTGGAACTGCCATTGAGAATTGCATCGGTCATCTTAGTGAGAAAGACTTCTATCGACCTCATGGCATCATCGTTTCCGGGGACACATATGTCAACCCTATCCGGATCACAGTCCGTGTCTGTCAGGCATATAGCAGGGATACCGAGCTTGTTGGCCTCTTTTACGGCCGTTATCTCCCTGTTCGGGTCGACAACGACAATGGCTCCCGGTAGTTCCGCCATGTTTCTCATGCCATCGAGGTTCTTTTTTAGTTTTTTTGCCTCTCTGTTTAAGGAGGATATCATCTTTTTACTGTATTGGTTAACGTCATCGCTGGAAAGAAGTTCTTCGAGCTCTTTCAGGTGTTTGAGCCTGAGGCTTATAGTATCGAAGTTTGTAAGTGTGCCACCTAGCCATCTTTCTGTGACGTAGTGCATCCTCGCACGCTTGGCCTCGCGGACAACGGCATTGCGCGCCTGCCACTTGGTGCCGACGTAAAGTACGCCTTTGCCCGTGGAGGAGAGTTTTGTGAGAAATCTATGGGCCGTTATGAGGCCCCGGAGCGTCCCCTTTAAGTCTATGATATGTATAAGGTTGTGTCTTCCGAAGATGTAGGGCTTCATCTTGGGGTTCCATCTCGAGGTCCTGTGACCAAAGTGGAACCCCGCTTTTATCAATTCTTCGAGCGTAATTACCGGCAAAAAAGGTTTCCTCCTATCAGTTTGCTTGATTGCAAGGTTAAAAGGACTTCAAATCTAGCACAAATATCAAAAATGTCAAGACAACACACCAACCTTGTCTGTGCTTGCGACGGGGATGTCGTCTGGGATGGATTCTATGGGTACAGGCAGTTTCTGGTTTACGGGGAGCGGGTCGATGTACTTCTTCCGATACGCCTTACTTTGCATCCTGCAACTTGAGAACGTGCGGTTAAAATCTGGATGGGTTACCATCTTCTTCCATATTGCTTGTATGGGCATGTCCCTTACGTTGCCGAAGTTTATCGGATTAAAATCGCAGGGGTTTATGTCTCCGTATGCCGTCATGTAAAATTGGGAACTGGCGCCGTAGCAACCCACACCCATCGGGGAGTTTATCAGTGACATGGCATTAACGCCCATGGGTGTAGTTTCATAATATTTCTTGGCCAGGCGGATGACCGCCTTGCGTTCGGCGGGGCCAAGGATCTTGGACGTGTCTTTTAGGAACCGTCCTGACGGGATGCAGTCAAAGATAGTGACCTCGGCAAAGCCCTCTTCATGCGCTATCTGAAGTAACTTCTCCAGATGGCCGTCTCTGAGATTTTCATGGGTTGCATAGGTTGATATGCCTGTGAGTATGCCTGCCTTTCTGGCGCGTCTTGCGCCCTCAAAGGCCTTTTCGTAACAGCCCACCACCTTACGGAAGTCGTCGTGCAGGATCGACTCGCTGTGGTCAATCGATATGTTTAATGAAAACAGTCCGGCCTCCTTCAGTCTCTTTACATTCTCCTCTGTAAGAAGGAGCCCGTTGGTAAAGATCATTACCACGGCCTTTGATTTGTCTACATGCTTGGTCAACTCATACAGATCTTCTCTGAGCATGGGCTCTCCGCCCACGTATATGATGAGGCTTGCCCCGAGGTCCAACGCTCCGTCGACCACCTTTTTTATCTCCTCAACGCTCAACTCCTCTTTGGTGGGGTCTTTGAAGGGGTCTGCGCTGCAGTGTATACACTGACACTGGCAGCTGTGGGTGATGGCGAGGTTCGCGGTTACGGGGAAGGCCATTTTCTGCAGCGTCATCTTCAGTTTTCTTGCCAAAAAACGCATCCCGGCCGATGACGGGTGGGGGGGGTTATACAGGTTGTAGACGGCA
>JAZGAY010000146.1:0-5450 GCA_036475985.1 Candidatus Brocadiales bacterium | reverse complement strand
GCTCACCCGTACCAACGTACACACTCCCGTCCGCGCCCAATGCCGGAGAGGACTCGATGATGCCGCCCGTCTTGTACGACCACTTGAGCCGGCCGTCCTTGGTTATTACGTAAAAGTTCCCGTCGGATGAGCCAAAGTATATGGTCCCGTCGGCATCCAAGGCCGGGGAGGAATGTATCGGCTTGGCGGACTGGACCCTGAATCGAATCTTTCCTTCATTATCAAGGCCGTAGAGGCGACCGGTCTCTGAGCCGATAAATACTTTCTCATCGGGAGCGACGGCGGGCGAGCAGTAAGTCGAGTATATAGATCTCCCGACCCTTTTCTTCCACCTAAACCTGCCGCTTTGGTAAAGGGCGTATAATACGCCGCCGTTTGTTCCAAAATACACGGTGCCGTCTAATCCAATACACGGGGTCGCGCTTATGGGGCTGGACACCTCGTATAACCATTTAAGACTCCCGTCGTAGTTTATTGCGTAGAGCTTTTTATCACTTGAACCTATATAAATCGTTCCGTCCGATGACAGGACGGGAGACGAATATACGCCTCCACCCGTCTGGTAGACCCACCGCATGGAGCCATCGCCGGTTATGGCGTAAACCCTTTTGTCTCGCGAGCCTACATATATTGTGCCGTCAGGGCCGATAGCCGGTGATGAGTTGATTCCTCCCTCGGTATGAAAGGCCCACTTCTTCTCGCCTTCGGGGGTTACCGCATATAACATACCGTCTTCAGAGCCCACATAGATGGTCCCGTCGGGACCTACGGCTGGAGAAGAAGTAACATGGCCTGCGGTCTGAAACCTCCATTTGAGGGTGCCCTCCTTGGCCCCGGAATATCGGCTCTGCCCGGTATGAAGGGCGTTGTTTCTGAACATCTGCCAGGGGATATGAGAATCTTGACCCGTTGCACTGATATCTGCACTGACGGATATGATGAATGATATCAGTAGCAGCCCGAAAATGCCCGGCAACGGGCTGCAGCGTTTCCTTGTGGCCATAATAATGTCCCCGTTAGATAATCTGAAATTGCGTTGTTTTCAGGACAAGAAGTGAAGCTTTCCAAGAGAAAACGCAGTAGACAAAAAAGTTCTGGTCTTGTGAACAGTCAAACATGTTATTCTCCAACTGCGTAAAGTCCACCGTCTGCAGAGCCGAAATAAATGGTGCCGTCGGCTCCGATGGCAGGCGACGACCGTACCGGCCCGTCTGTATGCAGTGACCAGCTAAACATTCCATCATTGTCTACCGCATGGAGACTACCGTCCCACGAACCTACGTACACATAGCCGTTCTTATCTACCGCCGGTGATGACGTAATATCGCCCTGCGTCTGGTAGGTCCAGTTCAGGGCGCCGTCTCCCGTGACTGCAATCAGTTTACCGTCATTAGTGCCAAAGTAAACCCCTCCTTCCGGCCCGATGGCGGGTGAGGAATCAATCCAATGTGGGGCCTTAAAGCTCCACCTCAGGCTGCCGTCATCGTTAAGTGCATACAGGACGCGGCTGCTGGAACCTATATAGCCCGTGCGGTTGGTTGCAACCACCGGAGTGGCAGTTACTGCGCCCGAGGTGTTAAAACGCCACTTTAGCGTGCCGTCTGGATTGACGGCATAAAGAAGTCCGTCGTTAGAGCCAACGTAAACTGTGTCGTCGGACCCTACTGCCGGAGAGGAGTCGACGTATTTCCTGGTGTTGAAGGCCCACTTTATTACTCCATCATCACCTATGGCGTACAGGCGGTAATTATCGGAACCTACATACAGTACTCGGCCTTTACCATCCTCCGTATCTGAAACGACCGGTGAAGAGCTAATTCTGCCGTGTATCTGCAGCCTCCACCTGAGGCCGCCCCCGGCATCAAGTGAAATAATATGACCTGCCCATGAGCAGACGTATATGTTGCCATCACTGTCTATGGCGGGAGAGGAGTATATCTTATCATCTAAAGGATAACTCCACTTTAAATTGCCGTCCGGTGTAACGGCGTATATGTTACCGTCGAGTGAGCCGAAGTATATGGCGTCGTTCGCTACTGCGGGTGATGAGTTAATCTCGCCCCCGGTCTTGAAGCACCACTTGAGGGTCCCCCTCTTACTGCCGGCGTACTGGCTCAACCCCGTGCGTTGAGGGTCGTGGCGGAACATGGGCCAGGGGTGAGCCGGTCTGGAGAGGGAGGCGTCTTCTGTTACTAACAGAAGAAAAACAACCAATATGCAGCGCCATAAAAGATAGGTCATCTTCACCACACTCTCAAGTACGTAAGAGTTTATCAGGAGGGGATAATACAAGAGTTCATGCGCCAATTCAACAAGATTCCCTTTGCCCTTGACCACCTGTGAGGGCTGTAGTATCATATTTTGATGTATAGACTTATACGAGCTTGCAGGGATTTGTATCCAGCCGTGAAGCCGAACCTCTTGCGTCTGTTTTTTTGTGCCTTTGCGGCAATAGTCTTCTGCGGGATGTTGGGAAACTCACTACTGGCGGCGGACTCGGAAACGGCTCCCCGGATAATCTTTGAGGAGGATTCACACGACTTTGGCGATATTTTCAGGGGTGAAAGGGTAAGCCACAAATTTACGTTCAGCAACCAGGGAACGGGCGACCTTGTAATAGAAAATGTTAAGACCTCATGCGGTTGTACCGCCGCGGCACCTTCTAACAAGACCATATCATCTGGCGCCGAGGCGGGGATAGAGGTTACGTTCAGGTCAGACGTCTTTAGGGGCAACACCAGAAAGACCATAACCGTCAACTCCAATGACCCGGACAGGCCCCACTACGTTCTCACTATAGAAGCGAACGTCCTGGAAGAAGTGGTTGCCAGGCCGCGACAGGTGTTTTTTGAACCGGTCAAACAGGGCCAATCCGTTACCAAGACGGTTGAGGTAGTGCCCCTTACGGACCTCAAATTGAAAATAATGAAGGTAAGGGCGGCCAGTCCGGCAGTGAAGCTGCGCTACGAAAAGAAGGGCGAGGAGAATGCCTACCTCCTTGAGATATCCACCAGAGAAAGGGCCCCTTTGGGTAGATTTGCGGGAAACGTCCAGGTGTTTACAAACGCCAGGAGACAGAATGTCTTGACTATACCGTTCTTCGGGGAGATCATAAGCGATGTATCTGTCTTCCCCGACAAGATCTCCTATGGGGTAGTAAAAAAGGGCCAGGAGACCCTTAGACAGGTACTTATTACCATACACAAGAAAGACGTGAGACTTGAAAAATTTGACGTCGAGCCCGATTATTTCAGCCTGAATCTTATACCCGACACCGAAAACTACTTCCACCGGTTGGAGATCATCCTGGGTAAAGACGTGCCCGCGGGAAGACTAGAGGGTAATCTCAAGATTCACACTACCAGCAAGGACCAACCCCTTTTAACAATCCCTATCTATGGTGTAGTCAGAGAAGGCTGATGAAAGCGTTCGGCCCTATCATCCTCTTCTGTCTCTATGTGTCAGTTCATGCAAGTTGCGCCCACTGCGGGCCAAACGAATCACCCGTCCGGGACGCCGAGCTTATAATAGCCTTTGGTGGCGAGGAGGGCGGCTACCTGGAACCCTGTGGCTGTGAAAAAATCCATATAGGCGGTATCGCCAAGAGGCAGAGTCTACTTGAATCCCTGCGGCAGGGCAATAAGACGGTCCTGTCCCTGAGTCTGGGGGACCTTAGCGTTCGCCGGGGAAGGCAGGATGAGATCAAGATGGAGACACTGGTACAGGCCCTGGGAGAAATGCAATACACGGTCCATAATCTCGGGGAAAAAGACCTTGAGATGGGCCCGGAGGCAATTGGCTACAACTTCTTTTCAAGTCCGGTCAAACTACTCTCCTCCAACGTGGTACTCCCGGATACAATGGGCATAAAGGTATACCCGTATGTTATCAAAGAGGTCAAGGTCGGTGACAGGCGCATAAGGGTCGGTATTCTTGGCATATTGTCTCCCGAGCTGTTTGATGTTGCGTCGCAGGGAGTGGAGATACTTGCCCCTTCTGAGGCCATTGGGTCGATACTCAAGGAGCTGGAGGAGGTGGATCTGTTAGTCCTGCTCTCCCACGCAGGACTTGAAGAGTCAAGAAGGCTGGCCGAGACCTTTCCGGAGTTCCAGCTCGTTATTTCGGGACATAACCTGGACCACCCTGTAATTGAAGACGTTGGCGATACTATAGTAGCTACGTCCGGGAACAAGGGGAAACATATCGGCCTATTCCGCTATTGGCCGGGTGAAGGAAGGACGCGTCTCGAGATGGTAGAATTAAGCGAGCGCTACGTGGATTCCGGCCCGATGCTTGAGCTTCTGAAAGACTATCAGCACAGGCTGAGGTACGAAGACCTCTTGGGCGAGGTGGAGAAAATCCCCTATGATGAGCTGTCCACCTATGCGGGCAACGCTGCCTGTGGCGCGTGCCACCCGCAGGCATTCCTCCACTGGAAGACCACCCGGCACGCCACGGCCCATGAGACACTTGCGAGGGCGGAACATGAATATGACCCTGAGTGCGTGGCCTGTCATGTCACCGGTCTTTATTACGAGGGCGGTTTCAGGTCGCTGGACGAGACGCCAGAGTTAAAGGGCGTGGGGTGCGAGGGTTGTCACGGCCCGGGAACTCAACATGTGGAAGCGGCTGAGAGGGGGCTGAAGACCGACACCTACGGCAAGATCGAACCCTGGGACTGTGAGGTATGCCATGACCTCGACCACAGCTCGCAATTCCGGTACCCGGACTACTGGCAAAGGATAGCACACCCGAAGGAGCAACCCAAGGGCTGAGCGTCAACGAAGTAAACTTCGTTGTCTACCCTTGCCCGTTAGATTTTTATGGTAGACAACGACCTTTACGGTCGTTGATTTGATGTAGTGGTCGAGCTTGCTCGACACGGAGGGTGCCGCAGGGTTTTAACCCTGCGGCATTTGTGCCCCAAAATTACCTATGCGAGGTTATTCTAACTCAATAAAGGATTCCGTTAACAATATGGTCTCAGGGGTTTAATTCCCGTCAATGTTGCCTGTAACCAGACCACCCGAGTTCGGGCTGTCGCCGGTAATCCTTTTCCAGTTAGTATCGTTCATGTAGCACCAGGTGCCGTTAGGTGGCCAGTCCCCTATCAGGTCGGCCTTGCCGCCACTGTCCAGGTCTCCTGTGGCCAGACCGCCCGCGCCCGGGCTGCCGGTGCTAAGACGTGTCCAGGTAGTATTATTGTAGTAGCACCATGTGCCGCTCCAGTCACCTATCAGGTCGTCATTGCCGTCGCCGTCGAGGTCCCCGCACACCATCCCGCATGAGCCGGGGCTCGCGGTGCTAAGACGTGTCCAGGTACTGTCGTTCATGTAGCACCATGTGCCGTCCCAGTCCCCTATCAGGTCGGCATTGCCGTCGCTGTCGAGGTCTCCTGTGACCATCCCGCACGAGCCGGGGCTCGCGGTGGTAATACGTGTCCAGGTACT
>JAZGAY010000145.1:0-2078 GCA_036475985.1 Candidatus Brocadiales bacterium | reverse complement strand
ATATCGCGCAGTGGTCACCAAGGTTAAGTTTGCAGTCATAACATTTGCGAACAGGTTTTTGCCATTTCATCATGCTTGGGTTCCTTAGATATGCCGGGCTTCTAAAAGGGCTTTTGCTCCGCTAGCGGCCCCTCATTCTCTAACCCCATTATAATAGAAAATGAGCTTCAATGAAAAGGGTTCTTGCGCAAGTGGGCTACATATCCCGGGCGAATGAGCACACGTCACGAGTTTTTTGGCAAAACTTGAGTAGAGGGGGGGGTAAAGACATCGGGAAGTATTTTTACAAGGTTTTTGAGGCCTCGGGCCGGTGTTCCCGATAGATATCGACGGGCTTTACTGCAGTTCCTTCCAAAGGGAATCAGGCATATCGTATGCCAGTTTGAGGGCTCCGTCGGCGCCTGCGTAAACGGGCTCATCTACCCGATTGACCTTTCCACCGCCAAACTCTTCAAGCCCTTCCTCCAGAAGCTTATCAAGACCCTTCAGCTGGCTCATTCCGCCTGCCAGTATGATGTTGTTACGGATACGGACTTGGAACTCCGGATCATAAGTGGCGATGAGGTTTCCAACGGCCTCAATTATAGGTGGTACTATCGCCCTGCAGGCCTGCTTACATTCTTCCGTTATGTCGATAACCCTGGGCCTGCCTTCTACGGGAATCCTGACGACTACTCTGTCATTAGTATCTGAGACGAAGCCGTTTCTTTCCTTTATTTCTCTGGCCATATTGATGGTGAGTTGGGCATCGGGATGATTTTCCTTTATGAGCTTCAGTAACAACTCATCGACATAGTCCCCGGCGGTGGTGAGGGTTACCTGGTCGCCCTCTTCCGGTAATGCACCGTGCATCCTGCAGAGGTCGACCGTCCCGGCCCCGATGTCGATAATCAGGGCGTCATCCAGCATGTCTAGTCCGTAAGCCACGGAAAAGGGCTCGGAGACCACAATGACGGAATCAACGGCCTCCATAGCGGCTTCTATCAACGACTGTTTGTTTATTACACTTGCTTGTGCGGGTGCACCGATAACTGCGTACACCGTTTGTGCCCCTTCCTTTTGTGCCAGCGATATCGCATGTTTTACGATCTCTTTTGCAGCTTCTTTGTATATTTCTATCTCCTCTTCGCTTGCCAGCGTTGAGTCGTCGGAATACTTTATCACACCTTTTTCGAGGGGCCTGACAAGGTTCAATGCCAGACGATGCCGCAAGGCCTCGTGTCCGAAGACGAGATCCTTACCCAATAATTTTCTTGAGATATCGTCCTTTGGCCACCCAACTACACTGACCACTGTATTCCTCATACCGTTACTCGCCGTTACAGAAACCCTGTATGTTCCTAGGTCCATACCTACGTACATTATGCTGGCGTCTCTGTTTTCCTTAGCAACCTCTGCCATCATATAACCTTCCTCCGGGGAAGCGAAAAAAGCAATGTTCTGTTTTCTGGAAAAATTCTCAGTCCTTTTGTCCTTCTTCCGAGTCTTTCTGTTTGTGGCGCCATTGGACGTTGCTTTCTACCAGCTTATGGAATAAACTCCCCGACTTTATGGGCCCAGGGCGTGAAACAGGCGCAGACGGTTTAGAATGGGCGGCCCCTGAAGTGGCCGCGGCCGGTTGCGGATAGCTGGCGGAAGGTGTTTCGCTTTTGGTCACAACGCGTAGGGGGTACGTATTATGTGGGAATTTCTCAATAAGTTGTTTTGAGAGGTTTTCTTTGGTGTTTTCCAGTAAGTCTACCGGTATTGTCCCCCTTGCCCCTTCCAGTATATCCTCTACTATTTTTTTTACTTTTTCCTCGTACTTATCACTGGTTATCGACGTTTTAGCGGTCGAGGCGCCCGTGAATGCTATTTTTCTTGTATCTGACTCAGTGCGAAGACGAGCCAGCTCTTGCTCAAGGGCCTTACACTTCTTTTCTAACCTCTCACTCCCATCGGCAACGTCACTCTCCTTAAGCGTCTCGAGTTCCTGTGAAAGAGACTCTGATTTACCCCGAAGCTCGTCCCTCTCTCTTGAGATGGTCTCGATTCTCTGCTCAAGCTCGGCCTCTATGGTTCTTTCTACAATGTCGTTA
>JAZGAY010000144.1:0-3375 GCA_036475985.1 Candidatus Brocadiales bacterium | reverse complement strand
AGGCGGTGGTAGACAAGCTCGACTCCCTTGTTAAAGAGGTCGAAGAGCTGGCGTCAAGACCCCTGATATCGTCTGACGAGGTCCTGGAGATTGTTGAAAAATCCCTCGCCGCCGGTGCCGGCACGTTCCTTTTAAAGAAATAGGGAATTTTGGGGCCTTTTGCCTGCAGGCGGGGTGAGTCTGCATTATTACTGAGAGAACGTTTTTTTCCGCAAAGGAGGAATATGGATGTCTAATGAGGTTATTCAAAGGGTACAGGCCCTAGAGAATGTGCTCAAGGGTATGCCCGATCAACTGGAGAAGCACAAGGAGGCCTTGGCCGCAACTATAGACGGGGCATTGAAAGACAGGCTCAACGATGCCGTGGGAAAGATGGTGACAGGTTCGAGGAAGCTTGAGTTCCACTCCGAGGGCGCCAGCGGCAGTGGACCCAGCAGTTTCAGCTTCGGCCGGTTCTTTAAGGCCCTGGCCACAAAGGACTGGACTGGTGCGCGCTACGAGAAGAAGGCGTTGGGCGAGGGCACCGGCTCGGCGGGCGGTTTTCTTGTGCCCGAGGAGCACGTAAGCGAGGTAAAGGACCGCATAACGGCCCAGGCGGTGGTGAGGAGGGCAGGCGCAACGGTCTATCCCATGGGAACCGATACGCTGAACATACCAAAGGTATCCGGAGGCGCGACGGCCTACTGGGTGGGGGAGAACACACAGATAACCTCGAGCGACCAGACCTTCGCACAGACGCAGCTGGTGGCACGGGTGCTGGCCGCCATGGTCAAGGTGTCGAACCAGTTGTTACAGGATACGTCCGGCTCTGCCGAGGCCGCCATACGAAGGGACGTCGCAAAGGTGCTGGCGCTTGCCGAGGACCTCGCCTTTATAGCGGGCGACGGGACGTCGAATCAGCCTCTGGGCATCATCAACACAAGCGGCGTAAACGAGGTGACGCTGGGCGCAAACGGCGCCACGCCCGACTTTGACAACATCTACGACGCCCTGTATCAGGTGGAACTCAATAACGGCGTCGGGACTGCGTGGATTATGCACCCCAGGACAAAGAACACCCTGAGGAAGATAAAGGACTCTAACGGGCAGTACATCTACAACGTGTCGCCCAGCCTGAAGGAGCCCGACAGTCTGATGGGTATACCGGTGCATCTGACTACCCAGATACCCGCAAACCTCACGGTGGGCAGTTCCAGTGACTGCTCGTACATAATCTGCGGCCAGTTCGACGAGGCCATTATCGGGGAGCGGCTGGGTATGGAGTTCAGCATTGACCAGTCGGGCACGGCCTTTGAGTACTACCAGTCGTGGATAAGGACCATCTCCAGGCTGGACTTTACGCTGAGGACCCCGGAGGTCTTCTGCAAGGTTACAGGCGTGAGGCCGTAGCTGACCTGACGGTCAGGCGTGCCGGAGTCATGGAAGCCACAGGTTTGCCCCGCAAGGCGAACCCCCTCCTTCTCCCACAGGTGTACATACACCTGTGACATGGCCTCCGGCACGGACCGGCCTCTGCCGGGATTTAAGATTATTGGAAACAAAACCAGACCCTGCCACTTAGTTGGAGGGAGGATGTCATGACTATTAAGGACTACAAAGACAAAATGGTTCATTCCAACCGGACCACGAGGAAGGCGGCCGGCAAGAAGACGTCCAGGCCCGCCCCACGCAAGAAGACCGGTTAGACCACGACATAAACGGGTACAAAAATAATGTCTCTTACTACGGTAGCGAACGTAAAGGAGTACCTCGGCGTATCAGGTACCTCTGATGATGCGTTACTCAGCAGGCTGGTGGACTGGTCCACGGACCTTATCCATTCCTACTGCAGACGCGTCTTTACAGAGGCAAGTTACGATGAGTATTACGACGGTGACGGTACCGAGGGGTTGCTGGTCAACCAGTTCCCTGTCTCCACCGTCACACTGCTTGAGGTCGATGGTGTCCAAAAAGACACATCGTCATACTTACTCTACGGGCAACTGGGACTGATAAAGGTGAAGTCAGGTAAGTTTCCGAGAGGCAAGAAGAACCTGCGCGTCCAGTACTCGGCGGGTTACGCCACCTTGCCGAACGACCTGGAGCAGGTAGCCATTGAGCTCGTGTCGCTGAAGTATTACGACCGGGGCAGGAACAGGCTGGGTGTCACGGCAAAGGACGGCGTGTCGTACGTGCCGCACCTGTCCGATGAGATAAAGCTTGTGCTGGACCTCTACAAGAGATACAGGCTCTAGCGGTCTTATGTGGTGACGCAATGCCGGGCCGCTGCATCATTGGGTTAGAGGGTATGGAGGTTTCTTGCAAATGATTGAAGACGTTGTAGACCAGGTGAAGACCTTTTTACAAACGAATTTGCCGGGAAAGCTGGACACCATCGATACTGAAAGGAACGACGGAATTACTCTTGATGACATACAGGGATACTTCATTGAAAGAGAGCACCAGGACCCGTCGTATCCAAACATAACGGTAATCAGCCTGGAAACATCAACAGGTAACATCCTCTCCAGCAGGCGGGAATTGAGACACAGGATCTCAGTGGAGATTACCGATAGAACGGTAAGTGTCGATACAGATATCCTGCAAAAGAAGCTATGGCGCTATGTGGAGGCGGTGGAGAGGCTGGTTGGCGCCGACCCCACCTTGAGCGGCAATGTAATAGATTCGGCGATAGTTAGCCATGAGTATCCCAGAGAATCCGCACGTGCAGACGCATTTGTTAAGAGCGCAAGGGTCGTACTTACGGCCCTGGAAAGACCATCCATAGGAGCGTATTAAGTAGACACCGATGCCACAGTCCAGAGGAAACAGCAGCAGGCTTTGTTATGTGGAAGAGGCGTCGTTCGGGGTGACTCCCCCGAGCCCCCAGATGAGGCTCATACCCTTCAGTGGTGAAGAGCTTGGCGTCAAGGGTGAGGCGTTTGTACGGGTAAAAGACGGTTCTGAAAGGATGTTCACCGGAGCAGGCTCGGGCCACATCGACACAGGCGGCAAGGTTGCACTTGACATAGAGCTTGATTCGATTGGCACACTTCTCAAGCACAGCCTTGGAGACGTCAGTACCAGCGGTGGCAGCGCACCCTATACACACGTCATCACGGGCGGTGGCAGCCTGCCTGCCGGTCTCTCCATAGAGAAGGGTTTTAGTGACGTGGGGCGGTTTATGCTGTTTAAGGGGTGCAGGCTGGACACCCTGTCGCTGAACTTCCCCGGTGACGGCGGCCCTCTGAGCGCTACGTTGGACATATTGTCTAAGTCCGTAGATACGGGTACTTCCTCGGTTGCCTCCTCTGTGTTAGAGGCCGAAGGCGCGTAACTTTCATATCAGGTGAGTGTCAAAGACGGGTCTACCGTGCTCGATAACGTACTTGAAGC
>JAZGAY010000143.1:0-2642 GCA_036475985.1 Candidatus Brocadiales bacterium | reverse complement strand
CTGTCCTTGTAGTAAAGTCCTGAGTAGCATGTCAAGAGGCTAGAAACCGCTGTCTTGGCGGACTCTTACAGGTGGATTTCATCCCAGGACGCAATTAAACGACGCTTTAATGGAGTCCTACGCACTTAGGAGAATCTTTCCGAGGGAGTCCTTGAGGACGAACGGGAGGGACAAGAGAACTACAACAGACGTAGTCTAATAGGCTTCCATTCCTGTGCCAACTTCTTCGCCTGTGCAATCTGTTCCACAGACATCTTCTTTGCGACGATATCACGGTTTTTCCTTGCTTCATCCATACCCTGTGCTGCGGCAAGGTTAAACCACATGTGCGCCTGAACATAGTCCTGAGGTACACCGTGGCCATTGCCGTACATTACCCCCAGGTTGAACTGGGCATTGACATTACCCTGGTTAGCAGCCTTACGGTACCACCTCACTGCTTCTTTGTAGTCCTGTGTTACACCGTGGCCATTGCCGTACATTACCCCCAGATTGGACTGGGCATTGACATTACCCTGGTTAGCTGACTTACGGTACCACTTCACCGCCTCTTTGTAGTCCTGCGGTACACCTTTGCCTTTGTCATACATTAACCCTAGACTGGACTGGGCGGTGGCATTACCTTGTTCGGCAAGCTGTCGTAATATTCGTAGTGCAGTAGCGTAGTCGCTACGAACATAAGCCCCCACTCCCTCATCAACGTCCGCAGCATGGACAGTTATCACACCACTCAACAGCGCAACGGCAATAAAGGAATATGCCGCTAACATCAGCCTTTTACGGTATCGGGTAAAAGTAGCAATCATAAAAAAGCCCTACATACAAAACAGAATATTAAGCCAACCCGGTCTAGCCTTTCAAGCAGAGCTATCTGTCTGTGAATTGGCTGAGAGGAAGTCCTTCAGAGCAACGGGAGCAAGGAAGTCTTACGGAGAGAAGCGGAGGAAGTCTTCCAAGCGAGGGTTGGAGCCTACCGAGGAAGTGATTTCTCCCAGGACGCAATTAAACGACGCTTTAATGGAGTCCTGGCCAGATTCACGATTTGGTCAATTCCCTTTGGGCTCGGAGCCGTTCTGGGTCTGGCTTTGCTCGGTATTAGACCCCCAGGACTCAATTAAAGAGCTATTGAATTGCATCCTACGGGCTCCCAGACAAGAAAACGGCGGCCCGATGTGGACCGCCGCAGAGGTAGCTTGCACGTAGAGATCGACATTTTCCTCCGCTTCGGATACTGGGTCCCTTAAATTAAGAGACGGGGTCACGCAAACCTTTTTGACATTTCAGGCCGTCGCCTATCTCTGAGCGCATTGCACAGCTTCTCTACTGCCCCTTCTAGCTCCCGGTCCTCACTCATCTCATCTAACGACCGTTGTATAAGATGACAGCATCAATTCTTCGGCAAAAGTAGGTGTCTGAGCTTTTTCTTCACTTCAGGTGGCATCTTAAACAGATCACGAACAAGTTGTTCTACTTCTTGCCCGCTGAGAGGATCGATCTGCAGTCCAGTCCTCTCAGCTGTTGCCAGAAAATCCTTGTCCTTCATCATGTCCATGAAGCCTTTTTGGATGATCGCGCGCAACTCTTTGGGGGTACCCGGCGGCATCGAATAGGAACGCAAAAGACTGGCCCCGTTGGCAGCAACGTTGAGAAGCGTACGAGCCTCTTCGCTTCTCACAAATTCAAAGGACGTGGGTACCTGTGGAAGGTCAGGGTGTTTTGTCGGCATCGCTTGCATAAGCACCTGAACGATCCCCGCTTCAAGGGCATCCTTCCAGGTCACCTTGACAGACGCCCACCCCCAGCAGCCACCGTGAACCTCCCCTCCTTCAGTGGCACGTCGGACATCAGCACTGCCCCTGTAGCCCTCCACTAGCTTCATAGAAAAATTCAAGGCCGCTTGTAAAAGCCTCGGATCGTCGCTCAAAGACGCTCCCGGTACCATGCCACCGATAATGAGGGGTTTGTCCGGGGTCGCTTCCATCACCTGCTCCCAGCTTGTGAAACCACTAGCTTTCGCAATGGCGCATACCAGGTGATCCTGCGTCGGTGCACCAACCCAGCCAAACTTGCGGGCATCAAACTTAATCTCACGGCGTCCTAGGACCTGCTGTCGAATCAGGCCCGAGGCCCACCTGCCGATGGTGAGGCCGTCGGGCTTGGAAATCTTATATAAGTAATTGGCGGAGATGAGACTGCCTCCACCGAGCATATTCTGCACGATGACGCTTGGATTTCCTGGGATGTGTTTGCCTAGGTACTTGGCCATAAGGCGTGTGTATGTGTCGTGACCACCCCCTGGCGAAAAACCCACATTGAATCTAATGGTCTTACCCTTGTAGTATGGTTCGCCGGCCATAACTACCGTGGAAGGAACCAGTGCTAGATACGCTCCGGCGAGGACAAGCACTGCCAGAAGGACCTTAACCAAGCTCGATCCCGATTTTGTGAGATCCATAACTGCCTCCTTTTGCAGAACTGTTTCTAAAAATGATAGAGGAAACTCTTTTTTGGTCACGGACACCAAAAACCCGAGATTTTCGCAACCCCCACCGATCAGCCCGCCTCCAAGAGCCCTAATCCGCCCCGGAAGGAGTTAGCTGATCACAGTTGAGCTTCTGTCTGAGAAACAAAAAAACCAGCAT
>JAZGAY010000142.1:0-2600 GCA_036475985.1 Candidatus Brocadiales bacterium | reverse complement strand
CGGCGCTTCCCATACAGATATTCAACTGGGTCTCGCGCCCCCAGAAGGGCTTCGCCATAAACGCCGCCGCCGGGAGTATAGTCCTGCTCGTTGCGTTACTGATGATGAACGGGGTGGCCATCTGGCTCAGAAACAAGTACCAGAAGAAACTCTTCTGATGACAACAACTTTTAGAGGGCAAACGGGCGAGCCTGAATGGATGTACCAGGCCAGATTGCGACGCCTGCCGGCAGGACAACATCACTTGCAAAGCGGGCGGATTGTAATAAAATGGTTTCGTATGGAAAGACGAGTCCGGAGGGTAAGATACCTATCGTAATGGCACAAGAGTTGAACAACACAGATGTAGAGGCGGTAAACCTTAGTATTTATTACGGCACCGTGCCTGCCGTGAAGGATGTGTCGCTTTCCTTTTACAGGAACAAGATAACCGCCATAATCGGACCCTCCGGGTGCGGCAAGTCCACTCTCATAAAATCCATAAACCGGGTGAGTGAAATAAGCGCCAAGATGAAGGTCGAAGGCGCGGTGCTGCTTAAAGGAAAGAACGTGTACGACCGGGATGTCGACGTTGTCGAATTGCGACGACGTGTGGGTATGGTCTTTCAGAAACCGAACCCGTTCCCCAAGTCTATCTACGACAACGTGGCCTTTGGTCTGAGGCTCCACAGCAAGATGAACAAGAGGGCGTTAAACGAACAGGTGGAAAAGAGTTTGAGGCGGGCCGCGCTCTGGGAGGAAGTAAAGGACAGGCTGCGTGAGAGCGCGATGACGCTTTCCGGCGGTCAGCAGCAGAGGCTGTGCATCGCAAGGGCACTGGCGGTCGGCCCGGAGGTCATCCTTATGGACGAGCCGTGTTCGGCCCTCGACCCCATTGCGACGGCAAAGATTGAGGAACTTGTATTGGAGCTCAAAAAACAATATACTGTGATAATGGTTACTCACAATATGCAGCAGGCAGCAAGAATCTCAGACTACACCGCCTTCATGCTTATGGGCGAACTCGTAGAATTTGGAGACAGTTCCTACTTCTTTACCACCCCAAAGGAAAAACTCACCGAGGATTACATAACCGGCAGGTTCGGGTAGAGGTGGCAATGGAAAGACATTTCGACGAAGAGCTCACAGGCCTGAAGGAAAAGGTCCTTCGCATGGGTTCTCTGACCCAGAAGATGATAGGGTATGCGGCGAAGGGTCTGGCAGAGCGCGACGAATCTACGGCAAAAGACGTTTTCAAGATGGAGGATGAAGTCAATCATCTCCACATAGAAATAGACGAAGCTGCCATGAAGCTGCTGGCCCTGCACCAGCCCATGGCGACCGACCTCAGACTTCTTGCCACGATCATAAAGATAAACAGCGAACTGGAGAGGATTGCGGACCTGGCTGTAAATATGTGTGAGAGCACCCACTTCGTCCTGGCAAAATCAGAACTCAAACCGCATATAGACATACCCATCATGGCGGATATGGCCAGGTGGATGGTGAATGAGAGCATAAAGGCGTTTATTGGCAGCGATGTGGCTCTTGCGCAGAGGGTTCTTGACGAAGACGACAAGGTGGACGAACTCAAGGACAAGGTCTTCAGAGAGCTCCTTAACTATATGATTAAAGACTCAAGCATTATCGACAGGAGTATATCGCTCATCCTTATATCCAGGAACCTTGAGCGCATGGGGGACCATGCGACAAACATTGCGGAAGACGTCATATACATGGTGCAGGGCCGCGACGTAAGGCATAAGACGATTGAGATGGGGAAGACTAAGTACAAGAAACAATAGCTTGAGTGGTTAGAGTTGGTTGCGGGCGCCGTAGCGGTTATTCTTCCACCTTAAACTCTCCCAGAGAAGTTACCTTGAAACAAAACGTCCTCAAAGGAAAGGGTGTTTTTGTGACGGGAACGGACACCGGCGTGGGAAAGACGCTGGTGGCCGCGGGTGTGGCCTGCCTCCTGCGGGGGTCGGGTGTAGAGGTGGGGGTGATGAAGCCCGTTGCCTCGGGCGGCAAGCGTGTGTCCGACATGCTGGTCTCAGAGGATGCAATAATGATGAAGGAGGCCGCCGGCTCAAGAGACCCCTATTCGCTGATTAACCCCGTATGCCTTCCTTCTATGATGGCGCCCGTTGTTGCATCCAAGGTTGACCAGCTGCGCGTTGACATGAACGCCGTCTGGTCGGCGTACAAGACGCTCGCCAAAGAGCACAGACATCTTATCGTGGAGGGGATAGGAGGACTACTTGTACCGATAACAGACAACCTCTACGTGGCCGACATGGCGCGCAAGATGAAGCTGCCCTTGCTGATAGTCGCAAGGCCCACCCTGGGAACCATAAACCACACCCTGCTCACCATAGAGATCGCCAGGAAACGGGGATTAAAGATAAAGGGCGTTATTTTCAATAGCACCGGAATAGGCAGCGGTACCTTGTTGGAGGAGACCAACAAGGCCGAGATAGAAAGGCTCTCCGGCGTCCCCGTTATTGCCAGCATCCCTTACATACACGGCGCCACCTCTGTGAGCATTGCGACCTTCCTCAAGAACAACATCAGCCTGCACGATATCCTATAGTATGTACGGGGAGCAGGATGGTGTTCTA
>JAZGAY010000141.1:0-4470 GCA_036475985.1 Candidatus Brocadiales bacterium | reverse complement strand
AAGTACGTCAGGCTCGAAAAGGGCGCCGTAGTGGACTTTGCCATGAACAAGGTCTGTGCCGCGGGGACCGGCTCGTTCCTTGAGGAACAGTCGGAGCGGCTTGATGTGGCGATTAAAGAAGAGTTCGGAGAGAAGGCCATGGGCGCCTGTGGGCCGTGTAGTATGGGTGAGAGGTGTACGGTGTTTATGGAATCGGACGTCGTACACCATCAGCAGAAGGGCGCCGCCAAGGACGACCTGGTGGCCGGTCTCAGCTACTCGATTGTCCACAATTACCTCAACCGTGTGGTGGAACGCAGAAAGGTCGGGAACCGGATATTGTTCCAGGGCGGGGTTGCGTACAATCGCGGGGTAAAGGCCGCGTTTGAGAAGGTTACCGGCAAGACGGTTACCGTACCGCAGCACCACGACTGTATGGGGGCCATAGGCTCTGCCATAATCGCCATGGAGGAAAAGGGCTGGGAGAAATCCAAGTTCAAGGGCTTCGACCTCCGCAACCGGAAGTTTGAGATAGGTTCCTTTGTGTGCAGGGATTGTTCCAACATATGCACGGTGAAGAAGGTGGAGATTAAGGGCGAGGAGCCCCTGTATTACGGCGACCGCTGCGGCAAGTTCGAGGACTCCGGAAAGCGTAAGAAGGGTAAAGGCCTCCCGAGGCTCTTTAACGAGCGCATGGTCGCCCTGTTTAAGTCTTACCCCAAGGAAAAACCCGACATGCCGAACGGCAAGAGGGTCGGTATTCCGCGCGCCAACATGTTCTTTGAGTTGTACCCCATGTGGAAGGGCTTCTTCACGGAGCTGGGTTTTGAGGTTGTTGCGTCAAATGTCACCAACCATGAGTTGATAAAAGAGGGCGTTGAGCACATTGCCGCCGAGACCTGCTTCCCCATAAAGGTGGCCCACGGACACGTAATGGACATGTTAGACGAGGATATAGACTATCTGTTTGTGCCAAGCGTGGTCAATTTCCCCAACGAGAGTCCAAAGCTGGTCCACTCCTACACGTGCCCGTACGTGCAGGGACTGCCATTTATGATCCGTTCGGCGATGAAGCTTGAGGGGGATGACGTTAAGTTCAAGATGCTCGATCCGATCTTCCACCTGGAATGGGGAGAGGAGCACTTGAAAGACATATTCCGCGAGATAGCGAGAGGCGTGGGTTACACCGGCAAGCGTGTTGAGAAGGCCGTTAGTGTTGCCCTTGAGTCACAGCAAAGGTTCTATGACACCCTGTCCAAGCGGGGCAAAGAGGTACTGGATGGCCTTGAAGAGGACGCCGTGGCGCTGGTAATAGTGGGCAGGTCATACAACTCCTGCGACCGGGGCGTGAACCTGAACATCCCGGACAAGCTTAGGGAGCTCGGCGTACTTGCGATACCGATGGACATGTTGCCGCTTGACGTTGTGGAGATTGCCGAGGAATATCCGCACATGTACTGGAGGTCGGGGCAGAAGATTATAGCCGCGGCAAGGATAATCGGCAGGGACAGGAGGCTGTACCCGCTCTACATAACCAACTTCGGCTGCGGCCCCGACGCCTTTATCTTGAAGCATTTTGAAAAGGAACTTTCCCACAAACCGCAGCTTACCATAGAGATTGATGAGCACAGCGCAGACGCAGGCGTCATAACGCGCTGTGAGGCATATCTTGACAGTCTTAAGAACGTCAGGAAGGGCGCGAAGTACTCGCATAAGCCGCCCGTTACCGGAGGTCTGACTGAACATGCGAAGACCAGGCGTAAGGTGTTCATACCGTACATGGACGACCACATATACCCGATGGCCGCCGCCATGGCGCACTGCGGCGTGGACGCCGAGGCGCTGCCCATGCCCGACAAGGAAAGCCTTGATATAGGCAGGAAATTTACCTCGGGCAAGGAATGCTATCCGGCCATCCTGACCATGGGCGATATCGTGAAAAAAGCCACCAGCAAGGGCTTTGACCGCGCGCACAGCGCCTTCTTTATGGCCACGGCCTACGGGCCGTGCCGTTTCGGCCAATATAACAGGTTCCACCGCATGGTGCTGGATGACCTGGGCTTCGAAGACGTCCCTGTAATAACACTCGACCAGGACAAGGACTATCAGTCTAATATGCAGTCGCTTGGTACCAACTTTAAGAAGCTTGCCTGGCAGGGCATTCTGCTGGTCGACTACCTGCAGAGGATGTTGAGAGAGATCCGGCCCTACGAAATAAACAAGGGGCAGACCGACGCCGTCTACAATCACTACGTGCATATGGGCTCCGAGGGGATCAAGAAGGGCAAAGACGTTCTCAGGGCCGCGCAGAAGGGCAGAGACGCGTTTCTGCAGATACCGGTGGACATGAGCGTGCGCAAGCCGCTCATAGGTGTTATCGGCGAGGTATACGTGCGCAGCTGCGCCTATTCCAACAGTTTCCTGGTAAAGCGTATTGAAGAACTGGGCGGTGAGACCATCCTGCCCCCCTTTGAGGAATGGATAAACTACATAGGATACTGCAGGAGGGAAGACTGCGTAAGGGAACGGAGATGGGGCGGATACTTTAAGGAGCTACTGACCGACCTGGTACAGCGATGGCAGGCATTCAAAAGGGCCAGGCCCTTCCGCGGGCATATAAGGCACTTCTACAGGGAGTCACCGTCCTGGGACGTCATTCAAAAGGGGAAGAAATACCTGCATCCGTCATTCAGGGGCGAGGCCATTCTCAGCATGGGCAGGGCCGTCGAGTATGCCGAGCATGGTGTGGACGGTATAATAAACATGGTGCCGTTCCACTGCATGCCCGGAACGGTCGTAAACGCCCTGCTGGAGAGGCTGCAAAAGGACCACAACGGCATTCCCATCATAAAGATGGCCTTCGACGGCCAGGAAGAGACCAACGAACAGACCCGCCTTGAGGCGTTCATGCATCAGACCCAGCAGAGGATGGAGTCGAAGGTGCGCACTAACGGGGGACATTAACGAGGTGCGCGGGCGATGCTGGAAATTTGGCGATAATATAAGCACCGACCATATTATCGCAGGCAGGTTCCTCAACACCTCAGACCCGGATGTCCTTGCGGCCCACTGCATGGAGGACCCCCGCCCTGAGTTCCCCAAAGAGGTTCACCCCGGAGATATAGTGGTGACCGGGGACAACTTCGGCTGCGGTTCTTCAAGAGAGCACGCGACGATTGCGCTCAAAGGCTGCAAGATAGGGGCCGTCATCTCGTCCAGCTTTGCCCGTATCTTCTTCAGGAACGCCATAAACATAGGACTCCCGATTATAGAGTGCCGCGAGGCGGCCGGAGACGCACAAGAAGGGGACGATATAGAGATAGATATGGACAAGAGCAATATAACAAACCACACACGAAATGAAACCTACAGCTTCCAGCCGTTCCCCCGGGAAATAAGAGACATAATCGCCTCAGGCGGTCTCATGGAGTTCGTGAAGAAAAAAATGCGTGAAAAGGACTGAGAGGTTCTCCGCTACCCTTGCCCCTTCCGCCTGCCATAACCTCATGCGTGTTAGGGGTATGCCAGGGCAAGAGTGACCATATTTTATATCCCACATCTCACGGAACACTCATTTAACGATATTATTACTGTGTTCTATTGACGTGTCTGTCAAACGCTCGAAGACAAACATGTCATCATAATTCATTTCTGCCGCAGAGCCTTTAGCGTCCACACTGAAGCCGACAAGCGGTTTAAGCTCGGTAGCGCTGGAGGTCTTATCACGAAAATCCACCATAAACGTATCATAGCTCCAGTGCTCTAGGTCTCCAGTGAGGCTGGAACTATAGTATATGACGAGATGTCCGTCTTCCAGGGCAACCTTTATCTCACCAAAAGCGTCATTCCTGTACGTACCCTCGTAGGCGACAAGCGGCAGGGTCGGATGAGTATCCTTTACCCGGGCCTCTTCAAGGACCTTCCACGCCTCTTTTTCTTTATTTTTTTTCTCCTTCCATGATTTCAGATATAACGCATTCCAGTCCTGAGGGGTTAGACCTAAGAATAGGTCGACTACATGAAAAAACAGCGCCTCATGCATGTTATGCCCAGCGTAATTAGTAAGTATAACCGCACCAAGGTCTTCTTCGGGCACAAGCCCTACAAACGCCTTCATACCGTCAAGCTCCCCATTATGCCAGATAATCAAGTGCCCCTTATAGTCCTCCGACAGCCAGCCCATACAATAGTTTAGAAAGTGCGAGAATTGGGTATGGGGGATTGCTTTTGTCAGTTCCGGGGTAAACGGTAGAGTGATGTAAGGCCTATGCGTCTCTTCAATAACAGTCTCATCGACAATCTGGTTCCCTTTGTATTTTCCTTTTCCGAGCTGCAGCATAACCCATTGCGTCATATCTGTAATACTTGAGTTAATTGCGCCCGCGGGTGCGGCGTTGTCTATGTTTCGATGTGGAACCGTAGAGACCTCGTTGTCTATGTTCATATGGGGTGTTGCTACGTTCGTGAGGCCGTACACGTCACGCACGCTGG
>JAZGAY010000140.1:0-3341 GCA_036475985.1 Candidatus Brocadiales bacterium | reverse complement strand
GCCCGCTTGCGGTCGGTGATGTCCTGGACGGTTCCAATCATGCGAAGCGGTCTGCCGGTTTCATCATACACAACCTCACCCTCGGCGTGAACGGTGCGCTCCGTGCTTTCCGGGTGAACCACCCGGTAATCTATACTGTACGGTTTCTTTTTATCGCGTGCGGCATCGACCGACTTCTTTACAAATTTGCGGTCATCCGGATGGACACAGTTCAGGAACACCTCATAGGAAAAAATACCCTGAGGTTTCATACCCAGGATACGACAGGTCTCATCGGAACAGTGAGACTCATCCCTTACCACGTCCCACTCCCAACTGCCCAGACTGGCAATCTGCTGGGCCCGCGCCAGGCCTTCCCGGCTCTGACGCAACTCTTCTTCCGCCTGCTTGCGCTCGGTTATGTCGCGCGCAATGCCAATAACACCGATAACATTTCCCTTGCTGTCGCGATAAGGGCCCTTCGTTGAAAGGAACGTATGGGTGACACCTTTTATTACGGCGGCCTCCTCGAACACCTCGGTCTCTCCGGAATCCATGACTATGTGGTCATGTTTTGTCATCTCGCGCGCTATGTCGGGCGGGAACAATTCGCTGTTGTCCTTACCGGTAACCTCCTCAACCGCCCCGCCGAAGATGCCGGCGCCCGCCGAGTTGATCATCAAGATGCGGCCCTCAAGGTCCTTCACAAAGACGGCATCGGTAGTACCCTCGACAACAGAACTTAAGAGGTTGTGGCTTTTTTTCATGTCTTCTTCGGCCTTCTCACGCTCGGCAATTCTTGTTTTCAGTTCCTTGTTCGTCTTTTTCAACTCTGCGGTGCGCTCGACCACGCGTTGTTCAAGAGATTTCGTGAGCCCTCTCATCTCTTCTTCCATCCTCTTGCGCTCGGTGATGTCGGTAATCGCCGTCCTGTACATGGTGGCCTGCCGCACCTTGTCGTGAAACGGGATGCTCAAGAGGTGGACCCAGATGGTCCCGCCTTTTGCCTTCAGGGCCATTTCAGTGGTAACTTCATCGCTCGAATCCCTGCACCGCCTCAGATGTTTCTTGAACACTTCCGTGCTATCATTGTCCACAAAATTGGCGAACCGGCTATCAACCAGTTCGGATATTTCCCGGTCCAGCAGCTCTACGCCGGTCAGGTTAATCTCCCGGATATAACCCTTGCCGTCCAGGGTAATATAACCCACCGGAGAGAAGTCATAGAGGTCCGCATAGCGGTTGCGGGACTCTTCGAGCACCTGCTGCAATTCCTGCAGCTCCAGATTCCGGGTCTCCAGCACCTCCTGCTGGCTCCCTAACTCATGCAGCATACGCTGCAGCTCTTCGGTGCGCTCGGACACGCGGTGCTCCAAAGACTCTGTGAGCTTTTTCAGTTCCTCTTCGGTCCGCTTGCGCTCGGTAATGTCTTCCTTGACAGCAACGAAATTAGTGATGACACCGTCCGGGTCTCGTACCGGCGAAATGGACACATCCTCCCAGTAGAGCTCGCCGTTTCTTTTCTTGTTGCAAAATTCTCCATGCCATTCACCCCCGGAGCCAATAGTCTCCCATAATCCTTTATACACTTCGGGTGGAGTCTTGCCCGACTTCAAAATACGCGGGTTCTGGCCAATGGCCTCTTCGGAGGTGTAACCGGTTACCTGGGTGAACTTGGGATTGACGTACTCGATGTTGCCTTTAGTGTCCGTGATTACGACCACAGCGGGGCTGTGTTCTACGGCACGGGAGAGCTTGCGGAGTTTGTCTTCCGCTCGGCTGTGCTGTTGCCGCCCGTTTGCCTCGCGCAACTCGCGCCCGACGGCCGGGACGAGTCGCGCCATATTGCCCTTCGCAATGTAGTCATGCGCCCCGGCCTTCATGACCTCAACTGCAACATCTTCTCTGATAGCACCGGAGACGATAATAAACGGCAGGTCGAGCCCCTTTTTCTGTAATACCGACAGGGCGGCGGGTGCGCTGAAGTCTGGCAGATTGTGGTCTGCGATGACGATGTCCCACTTACGCTTGTTAAGCGCCTTTTCCATGGCCGAAGACGTTTCCACCCGTTTACACGTTACGTCGTAACCGCCGCGCTCGAGTTCGCGTATCATTAACGTGGCGTCGTCTTCTGAATCCTCAACCAGCAACACGTTTAGTGGTCTGCCCATACGATTACCCAAAGAAACCTCTATATAGAAAGGATATACCGTATCAATAATCAGCCGGGTCGCAGGGTTTTCCCCATCGTAAACGCACAATGAATGTGCGGCGTGGTACGTACAGCGTGGTACGTGGAATATGGAACATGGGGCCATCCCCCCCCTCTGCCGGACAACGTGCCCAAGCATTACTAACCCCAGAATTTATCGCTTTCCCACCCCAGTGTCAACTGTTATTCTCTCGCGGTTGTGAGGGAGAAATTCACTGCATAAGTCCTGTGTACTTTGAAAGATAGTGGTACTTCTTGACTATCTAAAAAGGAAAGGAGAGACAGGAGGCCGGTTGCCCCCGGCCCGGCCTCTTGCCTATGCTAAGGAAATGCACCTGTCCTGTCTTGAAGAGAGGTCAAAATAACTTGTGCGGTGGACTTAATAACCACAATTATGATGCCAAGATGTAGGGTTTTGTAAGATAGTTTCCACAAATATTGCGCACCGCGCAGAAGGGCGTATCTCTATACAGATTAAAAACTTATACACAACCGGAAAGCGGCAGGCATAACCACCCTGCTACTGAGACTGGTCTCAGGACGGTTTGCGCGTATCGCAAACCACGACACGGTGCAATATTCGGCCAAAAATCGGCTTTGGAGTACATGAAGCTGACTGGGGGAGGAGGGTACCAAAAGGAGGGGGCGGTTGCGTCATTACGACGTAAACAAGCGCGCCGGGGAGGACTCGAACCCCCGACCGTCGGATTAGAAATCCGATGCTCTATCCAGCTGAGCTACCGGCGCAGCGTCTTAGTATCTTATCTACCCACACACGCCATACACAGTCTTTTTTCGGGTAATTACAACGTTTTTTTGGGATGCCGTTGTCGCATCTCAGGTATTGTAACAAAACCGCTCGTCCAATCAACTTTTCTTGAGATTTTCACCATCATACCTGTTGGCAATATACAAGCCCACTTCGGAGGCCTTTAAAAAATTTTATTTTGGGAATGGCCCTATGCTATCAGCATTAATCAGCTTATATGTGCCAGGATCCCAGAAGTATTTAAGGTTAAGGTAACTGTCTCTGATACGGGCCAAGGTGAAGCTGCCAGCCAACACGACACCCTCCACCCAGCTTTTCCTATTGACTTAGCAGGAAAAAATCGTTAATAGGGAAGTTTAAGTTGCGCGGGCCTTTTGTAAA
>JAZGAY010000014.1:0-4615 GCA_036475985.1 Candidatus Brocadiales bacterium | reverse complement strand
GAATTACGTAATCGACACGTATCTGCCCCGGAAGCTGAAACACACGGACAAATTTCTGCCTTAATACATCTTTTTGCGGATGGCTACTTTGTGGAAGAAAACAACGACTAAGTGTTTTGGCCGGCCCCCTCTGCGTTGAAGACAAAAATCTTGCCGTCGCCTATACGGCCGGTGAAGGCGGCATCTCTTATCGTTTGGATGGTCGTTTCTGTGTCTTCATCGGGCACAGTCAATTCAAGCTTTATCTTGGGCAGGAATGAGATGACGTATTCCGAACCCTGATAGAGTTCCAGGTGTCCCTTCTGCCGCCCGTAGCCCTTTACCTCGGTGATGGTGACGTCTTCTATGCCGGCGTCCTTAACGGCCTTAAGGACGTCCTGCAGCTTGAAGGGTTTTATTATGCACCACAGTTTTTTCACTCGGGTCCCCACCCTGCAGAAAATAATAAATCAATTAACCAGTCTGTAGTAAAAATCTCTCTGTCGCGCCTCATAGCCTACGTCCGTTATGAGATGTTCAATCTCCTCGCTGCACATCCTGAAGCTCACGCCCGCCGCCCTTACCACATTTTCCTCTATCATTGTGCTGCCCATGTCGTTTGCGCCGAACTTGAGGGCCAGCTGGCCTATCTTCGGACCCTGGGTCACCCAGGAGGCCTGCACGTTGGGCACGTTATCGAGATAGAGCCTTGAGACGGCCAGCGTCTTCAGGTATTCAAATGCCCCGACAGGCGAAATATTCTCAAGCCGGGTGTTCTTCGGCTGGAAGGTCCAGGGGATAAAGGCGGTGAAGCCGCCCGTCTCGTCCTGCAGCCTGCGGATACGGTCCATGTGTACCACCCTCTCCTCAAGCGTCTCGATATGGCCGAACATCATGGTGGCCGTGGTCCTCATACCGAGCCTGTGCGCCTCTCTCATAACCGAAAGCCACTCTTCCGAGGTGCATTTCCCCGGGCTTACCGTCTTGCGGCACCGGTCCACAAGTATCTCGGCCCCTCCGCCGGGGATGGAGTCGAGCCCGGCCGACCTCAGTCTCGTTATGACTGTGCTTACGGGAAGCCCTTCAAGACGTGACAGGTGTAGGATCTCAGGGGGCGAGAAGGCGTGTATGTGTATGTGGAACCTTTCCTTTATGGACCTGAGCATGTCCTCGTAGAAATCAAGCCTCAGGCCCGGGTGCATCCCACCCTGCATAAGGATCTGCGTGCCGCCCTGCCGCAGCGTCTCCTCTATCTTGTCAAAGAGTTCTCGTTCTGTGACAACATAGGCATTTTGGGCGTCGTTATCGGTTGAGAAGGCACAGAAGTGGCACCGGGCCACGCAAACGTTTGTGTAGTTTATGTTCCTGTCTATGGCGTAGGTGCGGTAAGGTTCGGGATGGAGAGTGTCGGTCACGAGGTTCGCAGCCATCCCCAGTTGCGTGAGGTCGCCCGAATGTATAAGCCTGACGCCTTCTTCGAGTTCAATGCGCCCTTTTGAGAGCGCCTTCTCTAACGTTTCCTCTGTCGTATAACTCAAACGCCACTCCATCCGGCACCAGGCCCATTTTCAACGCATAGTCACGGAACCGGCACAGGCCCCTTAACTCCTGTTCGCCCAGGTCGTAGTGTATGCACCTGGTAAAATACCGCATGCACAATTCGGGGTCGAGGCCTAACCTGCCTGACTCCTTGAGCGTAATCGCCGCCAAATCCTCAAGTCCCCGTTCTTTCGCCTCTTGCAACAAGGCCGTGGCCTCCGCCAGCACCTCCGTTGAAGCCCCGGCCCACAGCGCATATACAAACGGTAGTCCCGTAAGTTCGTCCCACTCCCTGCCCAGGTCAAGCGACGCCAGGCCGTCGTTCAACAACATGGCATTGTCCCCTATAAGCAGAAAGGCATCGGCCTCTACCTCGTCAATGCCGGAGCCGCCCTGCCAGGGGAAATACAGCGGACTCAGTCCGTATTTTTCTTTGAGAATAATCCTGGTAAGCGCTGCTGACGTAAGGGACGACTCGTCAAGGGCGACTCTCTTCACAGTATCAATGGAGCCCCCCTTAAGAAATAGCCTAACGCTCTCCACCGGACCCTTGGAGGAGATACTAACACCGGGGAGCACCACGAAGCCCCCTCTCCTGAGACATTCTATGGCCGGCACGACCGCAACGTCAACCTCGCCGCGCTCCAACATCCGCGGCAGCTTCGACGGTACGTCAAAGTACAATTCTACCCTATTGCGAAACGCCTCTAAGCCATAGATAATAGGTTTTACATTGAGGTAGGGGACCGCACCAATCTTGATTTTACCTGTCATCTGTCTGTCTTTTGAGTATTGGCGTGTTTTCGAAATAATCGGACAGAAGAGTTTATCATGTTTGGACTTATAAGTCCATTCTACTTTTCGAAAATCTATTGTGAGCGGTTCAGTGCCAGGCAACAGCCCTTTTGTCCAAGGTATCGTACGATTAACCCGGAAAGAATTTAGATTAATATTGACCCTGGATGTGTGTTTTGATACGATGTTTTTCGCCTTCGACATGGTGGAGTCAGGGGCTGTTTTCAGCAAATTAAATGAATAAGTTATTTACATTTACACTGTTATGGTTCCTTCTAACCGCAGTAGGTAACTATCCAAGTCCGCTATTGGCAGAAGTGCCCACCGGCACACCATCGGTTCCCTCGGTAGACATCGACAAATGGGCGAAGCAACTTTTCTCGGCCGACCCTGCCACGCGCAGTTCGGCCGCAATATCCCTGTTGGGTGCCGACAACCAGAACGCACTGCCGCCCCTGATTAACATACTGAACCGCACGCCCATACCCGCCGCGCCGGCCGAGAAGAACAGTAAAACCCCTGCATCGGAAAAAGAGGCCCTCATATCAGTAATAAAGGCCTTCGGTTTCAAGGCGGATGACCGGGCCATCGGACCCTTAATAGAGCTCCTCCAGGATGACGACCCTGACATTACGCAAAGTGCGTGTGAGACCCTGGGAAACCTCCACTCATCAGAGGCTATCGGGAGGATGTCGGCCAACCTTCTAAATCCCGGCTTTCCCAAACACTCCAGGATCCTATTGGCGCGGGCCCTGGGTCAGACGATGGAACAGGAGGCCGTAGAACCTCTGATTTCCGTGTTAAGAGACACAAGTGACGCAGAACTCCAAGACAGCACCACAAAGGCCCTGAGGCACATCTCAGACAAGCCCTATGGCAAGAACCCGTCGGAGTGGGAGGATTGGTGGGCAGCCAATCAAAACAAGACACGCGAGCAATGGCTGAGGGATGTTGTAACAAAGCTTGAGGTGGCCAATGAACAACTGCAGGAACAAAACACCGCCGTAGAAGAGGAACTGGCAGAAAAGTCCCTTGCACTCCTAAAAAAAGCGGCGGAGAACAAGGACCAAAAGGTCATTATCGAGGCCCTCGGGAGTGGGTACCCGGAGGTCAGGACCTCTGCCGCAAAGGCGTTATCGCAGTTGAACAACCCGGATACCGTATCCGCTCTAACGGCTTCACTGCTAAATGACAATGAAGGAGATGTAAGGGTTGCGGCCGCCCAGTCATTGGGTGAGTTGGGTGATGAAAATGCGGTAGAACCCTTACTGAGCGCACTCAAGGATGAGGACGCCTCGGTAAGGGAAAGTGCTGCACGGTCCCTGGCCAACTTTAAGGGAGATAACGTTGCAAAGTCGCTCATAGCCGTTTTGGAAGTAGACGGTCCAAGCTCTGTAACTATTGCAGCAACAGACGCATTGGGCCAGATTGGGAGTACAGAGGCCGTGGTACCACTCTCAAGGCTACTAAGCGATAAGGAAGCGAAGATCAGGGAAGTCGCGGCCATTGCGCTAGGAAAGATAAAGGACCCCACGGCGGCAAACCCTCTTATCAACAGCCTCAGGGACCCGGAAGAAAGGGTACGGTGGTATGCAGCCGACAGCCTCGGTAGTATAGGCAGCAGCGAGGGTGTAGCGCCTCTGATAGAACTGCTCTCTGAGGACAGCCCCCGCATCAGAGAATCTGCCGCAACCGCACTGGGACAGATTGGGGACGAAAGGGCGATAGAACCCCTCGTGCTGGCCATGGAGGACGCCGACAAGAGAGTGGCGGAAGAGGCGGCTGAGGCGTTGATGTCCATCGACATAAAATCATACGAAGGCATGGAATATCTGGCCAACACCTTCTACAAGCATTCGGACTACAATAGGGCCAGCTTGATACTGGAGAAACAGATCAACGAGTTTTCTGCCTCCGAGACGCATAAGGACAAACTCCCAGGGAGAAGACTGAGACTGGCCATTGCCTACCAGCAGCAAAAGGACTGGCAAAAGGCCTCCAAGCAATACGAGATACTATTGACAGAGCACAAACCCCAGGACATGGTTGTAGTAGTCGCTTTTGTAGAGTGCCTGAAGGAGTTGAAACAATACGGACGTTTACTTGAGCTCTACTCCCGACTAATGGAAGAACAGCCCAAGTACGCCTCTCAGTGGTGGGAGGGCAGACTTGAGGTGGTGTACACTCTCTTTGAACAGGGCAATTATAAAAAAACACAGCAATTGCTCGACGAATTCCAGCTGGAGGACCCGGAGCTGGGAGGCCCCCGCCTTAAAAGACAATTTGTGGAGCTTGCCGAAAA
>JAZGAY010000139.1:0-5389 GCA_036475985.1 Candidatus Brocadiales bacterium | reverse complement strand
GGAATACAGAAATGAACGCCACACTGACCAATGCCACTTTGATTAACAAGCTGGAAAAAAGGGTGCCGGAGCTTGAGGAACAGATTGAGATGCTCAGGCAAAAGACGGCCTCCAGCGCGGAGATAATCCCGCTGATAAGCACCATGGAGGAAGAGGCTCAAAGGCTGGACCTTAAATTCCTGAACATGGTTACCAACGTCCAGGAACCCCTGTCGCCTGACCAGCGGAAGGTTCAGGCGCAGGATACCCCTGCGTGGGAGACATCCGAATATACGAAGATAGTTATTACTATCAACCTGCAGGGCAGGTATAAAAAAATTGAGGAGTTTATAAGGACCCTCCAGATAATAGCCCCTTTCCTCGTCATTGATGAAGTAAGCATACGCGCCGAAGAGGATATATACCCCGAATTGCAGGCAAGGCTGGTTATAAAGGCCTATAGCAGGGAAGGAGAGAATCCAGATGTCATTGCCGGAGAGTTCTAAAGGTGTCACCCTGTGCGTGGCCATAATCCTGGGCGTTTTTGCGGCCGGCGTCACGGCATACGGCGGGGAAAAGACCAAGGAAAGCCGGGATTCCAAAAAGGAGGAAAAGCCCGTATACGACCCCTTTTCACTCCCTGGGGGGGTTGGTTTTAAGATGGAGGAGGGCGCTGAGGTAGAAGGGTTTTCCCTTTCAAAGGAATGGGAGGAGGGGATGTACCCCAGTCATGTGAACGGTATCTTCCTGAGTGGAAGAGGGTCCGCGGCCATTATCAACCGCGTCTTAGTAAAGGAAGGCAGTTGGGTGGGTGATGAGCAGATAATAGAGATAAAAAAGGATGCGGTGGTATTGGCCAGGAAGGACGGGACACAGAGGATACTTCCTTTTAACAGGGGTAAGCTGGACGTGAAGGTTTCAAAACGGATTAGATTAAGGGCGAAGAAGGGAAAATAATGAAGAAAGTCATTGTTGCCATAATAATCGTGTCAATTACGGGGTGTGCCGGATTGCTCAAGAAGCAGCCCCTTGCCCAGGAACCGCCCCCGGCTTCTCAGATTGTATCACAAAAGGTGGAGACGCCTCGCATGGAAGAGTTGCCCGTATCGCAGGTGGTGCATAAACCAAAAGAGAAGGAGAGGCTTTACGCCCTGTCCGTGCAGGATATGGACGTAAGAAGCGTACTGTTTATATTCTCCAAGGAGCTTCCGGAATACAACGTTATAATTGGCCCGGACGTTACAGGCGCGGTGACCGTAGATTTTAAGAACCTCCCCCTGGACAAGGCCTTGACATTCATCCTTGAACCCCTGAACCTTGAGTATTTTATAGAAGGAAACATCCTTCAGGTATCGAGACCAAAACTGGTGACCCGCAGTTTTGAATTTGTCTATAGCCCTTCTGTCAGGATGGCCAAGAGCATACTCATGGCCGTCACCGGCGGTGGCGGCGGTGGTGGAAGCGAGGACGGTGGCTCCCCCGTCAGTACCAGTTTCGGCTCTGTTGAGACCAATGACACCATCAATATATGGAAAGAACTGGAGAGGGGCATAAGAGACCTTCTGTCCGAAGACGGAAAGTTAAGTGTAAATGCCAGGGTGGGTTACATAAGCGTTACCGATTACCGTTCCAACCTTAAGACGGTAGAGGAATTTATAGAGTTCTTCAAGAACGGGACAAAGAAGCAGATCCTTATAAGGGCAAAGATTCTGGAGGTAACCCTCGCCAAAGGTTTTGAATTCGGCATAAACTGGAGCCTTGTTCTGAATAACATCAACATCAAACAGCCCTTTGCCCCGCTCCTGGGTCAGGCGACATCCCCTATCGGCCAGAGCAGGCCGTCCGTTTCATCTGACCTCTTTCAGTTTGGAATTACCCGTGGGGATTTTGACGCCGTACTCAGGGCACTTGAGACGCAGGGGAAGGTAAAGGTCCTTTCTGCCCCGGAGGTCGCCACCCTGAACGGACAGACGGCGATAATACGCAGTGTCAGGGAGGATGCCGTCTTTCAGACTACCGTTACGAACACCGCGGCGGGGAGTTCGGAAGCCACAACCGTTGAGCCCTTTACCTTTGGCGTATACCTGGACGTAATCCCTCATGTGGATTCGGAGGGCATCATCACCATGTTCATACACCCAAGCGTGTCGTCCCTGGTCACGACCAAAGAGTTTAAAGGCGCCCAGATGCCCATTATAGATACCCGTGAGACCGACACCGTGGTTACGGTCATGGACGGGGAGACCGTTATTATTGCGGGTTTAATGAAGGAAGACGTCCAGACGGACACCTCCCAAATTCCCCTTCTTGGCGATATCCCGGTTGTCGGAAAGCTCTTCCGCAGGGAGATAGAGAGGCGTAGCAAGTCCGAGCTGGTTATACTTATCTCCCCCACCGTCGTTGGGCCGATGGCGAAGAACTACGGTAATGCCAGGAAAAAATACAGGATGATTAGAGAGCAATTTCCTAACTAGTTCCCGAAGGGGATGACGATGGATAGATTCTTTATCAGTGTGGACATGTTTATGGGGCCGTTGTGCGGTATGCTGGTGCTCATTTTTATGGGCAGCGCCTATGCCGCCCCGATAGAAGAAGAGAAGGCCTTTGATGCCAGCCCGTTGTTAACCACTTATACGGCCGCGGGAAGGGATGATGCCATATCGCCGGAAGAGGGTTTTGACAGCAGCACCCTCAGGGCCTTGAGGGACAGGCCCATGGTCTTCCGGGAAAAGGGTTTTGATGCCACATGGCAGTCTGAACCTGGCTATGTGGCGGGAAGTCCGGGTCTTAAAAGAGGGTTTGCGGCCCCTGAAGAAATGGTTCTGTCAGGGTTTGGCATGGATGTGAGAGTCGAATACTCTCCCAGGGAAAAGGGCTTTGACTCCAGTTCCATAACATTCCCGACGGAGCCCGGGGGAGGAGATGGCGGTTATTTCCTGTCACGGCAAGAGCCCAAGAGGGTCGCATACAGTGAGGAAGAGAGGCTGAAAGAGCTGGAAAGGGTTTTCGAGACAAGAGTTCCGGAAACGGTTCGTCCCGGGGCAGAAAGGCCTACCCTGACATCGGTTGAAACGGCACCGCGCCGCCGCGAACCCGTATCGCCTTACGTCCCGGCCTCTGTCGAAGGGCCTGCCACGGGCGACGGAACCATGCGCCATTTTAATCTCGGGGTCTTTTATCATAAGAGGGGAGACACTGTCAGGGCCATAGAAGAGTATGAAAAGGTGCTGGCCCTGGACCCCAGTAACGCCGAGGCCCACAATAACCTTGGTGTTATCTACAAAGAGATAGGGAACCTTGATAAGGCGGCAGAGCACTACCTGTTTGTAACCACGTTAGACCCGGGTATGGAGGAGGCCCATAACAATCTGGGGGTGATACACTATCTTCAGGGTAATGCAGAGGCGGCTGAAGTGGAATACAAAAGGGCCCTGGAGGTTAATCCTGACAACCTGACAAGCCTTGTAAATCTGGGAATCGTGTATAAGGCGCAAGGGCAGACGCGAAGGGCGATAAATGCCTTTGAGCATGTGCTGGAGGCGGATCCCTACAATGCGGAGGCGCAGTATAATCTGGCGGTGTTTTATGAGGAACTCGGACACCTGGAGGCGGCAATCTGGTATTACAACAGGTTTATTGAAAATGCGGGCAACAGTCGTCGCGAATTGGCAAATAGAGTGGCCGGGCACGTAGAGGATCTAAAAATGGCCAGTGGCGAGATAATAGTGGAGTAGAGCACAATGCTTGTAGAGACGGCACCAGCGGAACCGAAGATAACCCTGGCAGACATATTGGTCAGCCAGAGAGTTATAACCAAAGACCAGCTCAAAAGATGCGAGGAAGAGCAGCATAAGACAAACAAATCGCTTGAGGAGGGCATTCTTAAGCTGGAGTTGGTCAACGAGGAATCTATCGCAAGGGCGCTGGAGCTCTATTACGGCGTCCCGTATGTGAACCTGGAACACTACACCGTAGACCCGGAGGCGATAAAATTGGTGCCGGAACGGCTGGCACGCAAGTATAAGTTCTTGCCTTTATTTAAGATAACGAATGCCGTGACTATAGCCATCGCTGACCCGAAGAACCTCTTCGGGATCGATGAGATACGAGACAAGCTGGGTTATGAGTTAGAAGTCACGGTATCCACCGAGCATCAGATACTCCAGGCCCTTGACAGGTATTATGGCTGCGTACAGGAGGACCTGTCGACCATCATAAAGGACCTTCTCCTTAACGATTACAAAGGTGTTGAGGTGGAAGTAGAGGTAGAGAAGGTCAGGGAGTTGGATGTCGAAGATACCCTGGGAGAGGAGTTGGGACAGGCCCCGCTGGTTAAACTCCTGAATATGATTGTCGACCGGGCCATCAGGGAAGGCGTAAGTGATGTTCACATCCAGCCTGAAGAGGCCGAACTTATTGTCAGATATAGAGTGGACGGTAGTTTGTATCAGGCCAGCAACCTTCCAAGGGTCTTTCGTGCAGGTTTGGTGTCCAGAATAAAGGTACTTTCAGGGATGAATATTGCCGAGACCAGGGCGTCGCAGGACGGGCGTTTTAGGGTAAATAAAGAAGGTCATGAGTATGACTTACGTGTCTCAACCATGCCCACCATCTATGGTGAGGCAGTGGTTATGCGTATTCTGGACAAGAGTTCCGCTGCTATGAGGTTGGATGAGCTCGGGTTTTCACAAAACGTCCTTGACAAATATGAAGCCCTTATTGAAAAGCCTAACGGCATCATGCTTATTACGGGACCTACTGGCAGTGGTAAGACTACCACGCTGTACGCCTCGCTGAATAAGATAAACACGGCGGAAATAAACATTATGACCGTGGAGGACCCTGTAGAGTACCGCTTGAGGCTGGTACGCCAGACCCAGGTCAACGTCAAGGCCGGCGTGACCTTCGCCTCCGCAATGAGGACTATGCTCCGACAGGACCCGGACGTAATCATGATCGGAGAGATAAGAGACAGAGAGACCGCAGAGATAGCCATTCAAGCCGCTATGACCGGGCATCTGGTGTTCAGCACTCTTCACACCAATGACGCCCCCGGCGCAGTGGGCCGTTTGGTAGACATGGGCATAGAACCATTCCTTATCGCATCATCTGTCAGGGCTGTGGTGGCACAGAGACTGGTAAAGGCCAACTGCAGGCGTTGTGCCGTAAGCTATGTACCTGACAAAAGACTTTTAAAGGCCATAGGGTTGCATGACGCGGCAAACATGGCCTTTTTAAAGGGAAAGGGGTGTGATCATTGCAGGCAGTCAGGATACAAAGGCCGGGTGAGCCTTTTCGAGATAATTGAGATAGACGATGCTGTACGAGACCTGATACTCAACAGGTCTACTCCCCACGCCATCAGAAAGCTGGTCATAGAGACCCAGAATTTCAGAACGCTTGTAGAGGA
>JAZGAY010000138.1:0-11355 GCA_036475985.1 Candidatus Brocadiales bacterium | reverse complement strand
TTTTATTACCTGCTCGATACCCGGCCGTTTTACCTTTACCACAACGTTGCTTTCGTCAGGCAGGGTTGCGGAATGGACCTGGGCAATGGAACCGCATGCTATGGGTTCGTCATCAAAAGAGGCGAAGAGTTTTTCTATGGGCATTTTAAGTTCTTTTTCAATGATTGTTCTGGCCAGTTTTGAATCGAAGGGTTTAACGTCTTTCTGTAGTTTGCTGAGTTCTTGGACGAAGTCAGAGGGGAGGATGTCCGGTCTGGTTGAAAGCATTTGCCCCAGCTTTACGTACATTGGTCCGAGTTCTTGAAGCACCATTGTGAAGCGTGCGGCAAGGGACCTTTCTTCAATGTGGATTCGCTTCTCAATAAAGCGCTTCCCTATAGGCAGGTGTTCGCTGAGCCTGAGGACCGAGACCATGTGGCCGAAGCCGTGTCTCACCAGTATCTGAAGTACATGGGAGAGCCGTTGTAATCGCCGGGGTGTTCTTGTAATGTCACTGAGGCGCAATGGGCTGGCCTCCACTTATGGCGTAGTTTACCGTGTGTCTTCCCGTGCTATCTCTCGTATCTGCTTTAATTTTTCCAGTATGGGGGACAACTTATCTACTGGCAGCATGGTTGCCGAGTCGCATAGGGCCTTTTCGGGTTGTTCGTGGACTTCGAGGTAGACCCCGTCGGCACCTGCCGCTACGGCCGCTCTGGCGATGGGTTCGGCCATATGCCTCTCTCCCCCCGAAGAGCTTCCCTGTCCACCTGGTTGCTGTACGCTGTGTGTCGCATCAAAGAGTACAGGGTATCCGATTTCTTTTAGTATGACAATCGACCGCATGTCGCTAACCAAATTGTTGTATCCGAAGGAGGTCCCTCTCTCGGTGAAGATTATGTTGTCGTTACCCGTGCTCAGTATTTTTTCGGCCACCAGTTTCATGTCCCACGGTGCCATGAACGGACCTTTCTTGACGTTCACGGGTTTGCCGGTTTTTGCCGCACGGACGACGAGGTCTGTTTGACGGCACAGAAACGCAGGTATCTGTATGACATCCAAGACCTTAGCGGCCGGCTCGACCTCTTCAGGGTAGTGGATGTCCGAGAGAACGGGTATATCCAGTGTGGACCTTATCTCGGCAAGTATCTCCAGGCCTTCCTCAAGCCCGGGGCCGCGGAACGAATGGATAGAACTCCTGTTTGACTTGTCATAAGACGCCTTAAATACAAATGGCAGGTTGAGGTCCTGAAGGATATCTTTCAGCCTTTTTGCCAACTTGAGGCATTTTTCCCTTGTTTCAATCACACAGGGGCCAGCCACAACGGCCAGAGGCATATCAGGCCCAAAAGAGAGATTTTTTATACGGACGGACTTCGTGGGATTACCCCCCCCCTTTAGCGGATGTTTAATGCCGCCTGTTACAAAAGTGTATTTCACTTCAAGGGATACTGTACCATAGACTTACTACACAGTCAAATCTCTAAATCAGATAAATTTTAGTTGCAATCTGGACCTGTATTGCATATATTTGTTTTCTGCAAAATGGTTGAGGAAGACATGTTACAACTTGCCTGCCGGTTTCTGCCATTTGCGGCTGACGTACACGGCGGTCAAGGTGTTCCGGAGGGTTGTATCCTGTGTTTGGTGGTTTTAAGGAGGCGATATGGTTATAGCTGTTGATACAAGTATACTGGAATCAGAAAATATCTCCAGAGACGATATAAGGCTTTTAAGGAAAAAGGTTTATACGTCAACGGACGAGATGAAAAATCTTGAAAAAGAGGTGGAGCAGCTTGCGCAAGCCATAAAGGACAGCCGTGACGACGCCAGGGCCAAGGTGCAGTGCCAGGGCCTGGGCATAGGCCTTTGGCTGTTGGGGCGCGTACGGGAGGCGGTAGAGGTTTTAGAGGGAGTAAAGTCGCGAAAGGCCGCCGCTTACTATTTGGGAAAATGCTACGAGGAGTTAGGCGAATACGAGAAGGCACTTGACTGTCTTGAAAGATGTAAAAAGGAAGGTACGGTTGAATTCGACCTGGAGATGGACCTGGTAGGTGTGAAGAGAAGGGCAGGGATGCTCAAGGAGGCCTTGAAGAGAGTGGAGCAACTCTCTAAAGCTCACCGGGATAAGGCCGAACTGCATTACCAGTGGGGTTGCTGTCTTGAGGATGAGGGTGAATATGTCGAAGCCATGTCCTATTACGAAAAGGCGTTGGAGCTTGATCCGGAGCATGCTGGCGCCCACTTTCGCATCGCCTACAATTACGACCTTGAGGGAGAGGACGATAAGGCCATTGAGTATTACGAGAAGTGCGAAGCGCTTACACCTACTTACGTCAACGCATTTATCAACCTCGGTACATTATATGAAGACCGCGGGGATTATGAAAGGGCGGTGTCGTGTTTTGAGAGTGTGCTGAGGGCGGACCCTGATAACGAAAAGGCCGGTCTTTACCTAAAGGATGCAAGAGCTGCCCTTAATATGTACTACGACGAAGAGAAAATAAAGGCCGAGGACAGAGAGTGTGAGGTCCTGAGCATACCCATATCGGACTTTGAGCTATCCGTAAGGAGCAAGAATTGTCTGGAGCGGATGAACATCAGTACATTAAAGGACCTTACCCTGGTAACAGAGTCTGACCTGCTGTCTTATAAGAATTTTGGAGAGACTTCCTTGAATGAAATAAAAGACGTGCTTACACAAAAAGGACTCTCACTGGGGCAGGCCCTGGAGACGTCCAAGTCATTTCTGGGAGTTCCCGAGGAGAGCGATGAGGATGCTGAAGTACTGGGGCAGCCCGTATCGGTGCTGGAACTATCGGTTCGTGCGCAGAAGGCCCTGGATAAGCTGGAGTTTAAAACCATTGGAGAGCTTGTCTCCTTAACCGAAGAGGAACTACGCACCGATAAGGCGTTTAAAGACAAGTATCTCGAGGAAGTGAAAGAGAAATTGGCCCTGTATGGATTTGAGTTCAAAGGAGAATAAGGCTGATTCGGCAGAACAGCCAATTCTGCGATAGCGGGTCTTTTGGTTGTGATGTGAGGAGGGGGTGGCACTTAAACTCACTTAAGAGGGTGTCATACGTTGCGAGTGTTAGGGGTCGATCCCGGCCTTGCGGTTACTGGTTTTGCAGTGATAGAGGTCCTCGAGCGTGGAGGACGCATTAACGATTATGGTTGCATAAGAACCAGTTCCAGGCTTGCCAAATCTGAACGGTTAGGTGCTATCTACAGCCGCATATGCGAGGTAATCTCCAAGTGGTCGCCGGATTTACTTGTTGTAGAAGGCGCCTTTGTCGATATGAGATATCCTAAGGCCGCGCTGCAGCTGGGAGAGGTAATGGGCACGATAAGCGTGGCGGCCCGGAACCTGAACGTAGATATTTCAGAGATAAAACCGTCTGAGGCCAAATTAGCGCTAACCGGCAACGGTGGTGCCGGCAAGGCACAGGTGGAGAATGCGGTTAAAAGGTTATTGGGTGCAGACACCCCTTCCGGGTCAAGTCATGTCTCAGATGCACTCGCCTTGGCCTTGACGGGTATGTCTCGCCGTGGTTGGTTCAATTGGCCCTGAAGGGAAGACTCGATTCGCCTGAGAAACGGCATTACACTCTGCCGGTGGCGAACCTCCGAACGACTTTTTCGCAAGAAGCGGTCTTTTACATCACGTGATTCGGTACCTAAAAGGAACATTGTTAAAGAAAGAAGACGACAGGATAGTTTTACTGACGAGTGGCGTAGGATACGAAGTCAGGCTGCCCGCGGTGATAAGAGCAACATACGACGAGAAGGAGATTGGCGAGGAGGTAGAACTCCACATCTCTTACCAGCAGGCGGAGAAACAGCCGAAACCCGTCCTCGTAGGCTTTAACAGTGAACCCGAGAGAGAGTTTTTTGAGAAGCTCCTTACCGTACACCGTGTAGGCACCTCGACGGCGGTAGACGCCCTCACAATACCCGTGGGCAAGATGGCCAGAGCCATTGAAGACAAGGACATATCGATCTTGAAAGGGCTCAGCGGTATCGGGGCTCGTAGTGCCGAAAAGATTGTTGCTGAGCTAAACGGTAAGGTGGCAAAATACGCCCTGATGAGTGAGGGGGCGGGGCCTGCGGCGGCCGAACCGGAAGACTTGAAAAAGGTGGTGGTTGGGGTACTGGTCAGACAGCTTGGATACAAGTCTGGCGAGGCGAATCAGATGGTGAACGCAGTATTGGAAAGGTGTCCGCAGATTAGTACTCCTGAAGAGCTGTTTGAAGAGGTTTACAGGAGTCGGAAGACGTAGTTAGGGTGAGGGGAAGTTCCGTGTCTTTTTAAAGGTAGGAGGCCCGTAATGGTGCCACCAGAAACCTGTGAAGCCTTGCACTCGGCTTCTACCCCTGGCGGTGGCGACACACGCAACCTGAGGCCCAGGGAGTTATCTGAATATGTCGGCCAATCACAGGTAGTCGAGTCGTTGGGCATCGCCATAGAGGCCGCGAAGAAAAGGTCTGATGCGGTGGACCACGTCCTTTTATTCGGTCCGCCCGGGTTGGGTAAGACAACACTTGCCAACATAATTGCCACCGAAATGCAGGTGGATATAGTCACCACGTCCGGTCCCGCCATTGAGAAGGGCGGAGACCTGATTGGCATACTGACGAACCTGAAAAAAGGGGACATCCTCTTTATAGACGAGATTCACCGTGTGCCAAAGTCGGTAGAGGAATACCTGTATTCGGCCATGGAGGATTACTATATAAACATTATCTTTGACAGGGGTACTAATGCACGCAGTTATCGTTCCAGGTTGGAAGAATTTACCCTTGTGGGAGCGACTACCAGGGCAGGCCTTCTGTCTGCACCCCTGAGGGAACGGTTCGGCATACAGAGGGGGCTGGATTTTTACACCGTAGAGGAACTCACCGAGATTGTGGGGCGCTCTGCGTCACTTCTTGGTGTCACTGTCGATAAGGACGGTCTGGAGGAAATTGCGAGGCGTTCAAGGGGTACGCCCAGGATAGCCAACCGGATCCTGAGGAGGGTCAGGGATTACGCCGAGGTGAGGTCGAAAGGCGTGATAACGAGGCCTGTCACATGCGATGCCCTTCATTTGGAAGGCATCGACGAGCAAGGGCTTTCATTGTTGGACCGAAAATTCTTGGAGACTATAATCTGTAATTACAAGGGAGGTCCGGCGGGTTTGGATGCGATTGCGGCGGTCCTTCAAGAGGAGTCGGATACGCTTGCCGACATGGTGGAACCCTACCTGCTTAAGGCAGGTTTTGTGATAAGGACGCCGAAGGGGAGAAAGGCCACGGAGCACGCGTATGCCTCTTTGGGGCACCCGGCGCCCGAGGTGACCGACGGACAGCTTCCTCTCTTACCGGGACAAAAAGGAAGCAGCCCATGAAACTGCTGCTTCACATATGTTGTTCCCCCTGTCTTTGTGCCCCGTTGGAAGAGCTCAAGGAGCCCGGCGTAGAGATTGAGGGGTTCTTTTATAATCCGAACATACACCCGCTCCTGGAGTTTCGCCGGAGGTTGAAGTCCGTGAAGGTCTACCAGGAATCGGCGCCGATTCCGATCCATTATTGTGAGGATTATGGGTTGAACGAGTTTTTGGAAAAGATCGAACACTATGACGCGCCCGGCAGGTGCAGCGACTGTTACCGTATGAGGCTTACTGCCACGGCCCGGCACGCCAGGGCCAACGGCTTCGATGCCTTCAGCACGGCACTGCTCTTCAGTGACAGACAGAAGCACGAGCTCCTGAAAAAGGTGGGAGAAGAGGTCTCGCACAGAGAGGGCCTGCCCTTTTATTATATGGACTACCGCCACCTCTACTCTGAGAGCCATGAGATGGCCAGAAAGAGGTGTCTTTATTTGCAGTCGTATTGTGGGTGTATATTTAGCGAGCAAGAGCGCTATGGCCCCACCACCAAATATCTGTATAAGGGGGACACGAACGTCTTGGCATAAGCGTGTGACGGGTGGCTTGTTAATGGTTATGTGTATAGATGGTTAGGAGGTTCCGGTCTGAGCGTCATCAATAAGTGTGGCCACCCGGGAGTAGGCAGAAAGGCGTTACTCCTTATACTGACCCTCTGTCTGTTTTCCTGCGGGAAACCAACTGCCAAGTACAAGTATGAGGCCCGTTGGCAAAAACCACCAGATGTACGGATAATGCTGTTGAAGGACGCGAGGGCCGCCAGGCTGGCAGTGCATGCGCCATACAAGGTGTTTGATCTGAGTAGTGGCAAGCTGCTTCTTGATGGAAATGAGCTTGGAAAGACGGCGGTCTCCTTTCGAGGCAACGAGTTTATACTGGGAAGGGAAAGGTTTCGGACGGCCGGCGTTAAGCTCACTAGTAGCAGGGACGGCGCGGTGGAGCTGGACGGCACGCGTTATCGTGGAGAGATGTTACTGTTTGCACAGCCTTCGGACGGGTTGAAGGCGCTGAACCGTCTCGATATAGAGAAATACATCCAGGGAGTCTTGGGCAGTGAGATGCCCGCCTACTGGGACGATGAGGCCTTAAAGGCCCAGGCCGTCTGTGCCAGAACCTATGCGCTTGGTCTAAAAATGAAGGGCAAGGACCTCAACGCCCTGCATCTGGCCTATCGTGGGACCACCAACGAGAACCGGAGGCTCAACAAGATAGTAGAGGAGACCAGGGGCATAGTCATGTTCTATGACGGCAGTATCTTTCCTGCGTATTTTCATAGCACCTGTGGCGGCCATACGGAAGATGCCGTCCATGTGTTCGGGGACGATACCCTGGCCCACCTGAGAGGTGTGGAGTGTGGGTTTTGCGACAGGTCTAAATATTACAGATGGAAGGTGGACGTTAGCAAGGCCGACCTTGAAAAGAAATTGAGAAAGAAATACCCTCAACTGAGAGGGGTCTACACCGTAGTCCCCGTTGACCCGGGGTACGGCGGGCACAGTTCCAGGGTGAGGATAAAGCATGCCGGAGGGGAACTGGAGATGGGAGCAAACGATTTTCGGCTCCTGGTGGGTCCTAAAGTCCTGTTCTCAACCGCCTTTTCTGTGCAAGACAACGGTAAGGCAAGAAGATTTTCGGGGAGTGGATGGGGACATGGAGTGGGCATGTGTCAGTATGGCGCCCAAAAGATGGCAGCAAAAAAAGGTGCCCGGTGGAATGAGATACTCAGACACTATTACCCCGGGGTAGAGTTGGTAAAGGTCTATCAGTAACACACATTCACCCGTTGGCCGGCTTGTGCGCCGTAGCGATAAGTATGGGCAGGCAGGGGAGGGCGGCCTTTTTGCGGTTTAGGGTACTTAAGACAGATAATCGTACGAAGGCGAGATACGGTGAGATAGAGACGGGTCACGGGACGGTAAAGACCCCGGTCTTTATGCCCGTTGGAACCCAGGCGACGGTAAAGGCATTAACACCGGCCCAGCTCAAGGAGATGGGTGTAGAGGCCATTATATGTAATGCGTACCATTTGAGCCTCAGGCCAGGCGAGCAGGTTGTGAAGGACATGGGAGGTATTCATCGCTTTATGGGCTGGGACAGGACCCTTGTTACCGACAGCGGTGGGTACCAGGTGTTTTCGCTTAAAAAGATTACCAGCATCTCGGACGAGGGTGTAGAATTTTCTTCCCCCTTTACGGGAGAGCGCATATTTTTCACGCCGGAGAAGGCGATGGAGGTCCAGCTGGCGTTAGGCAGCGACATCATGATGCCGTTCGACCAGTGCGTTCCTTATCCATGTGAGCGGGACGAGGCGAAGGAGGCCATGCACAGGACAAACCGATGGACCAGGAGGTGCCGTGACGTTTTATCTGCGGACAAGACGGGTGAGCGTGCCATGTTTGGAATAGTCCAGGGCAGTGTGTTTAAGGACCTGCGCCTTGAGAGCGTGGAGTATCTGGGCGAAATGGACCTGGACGGCTACGCCGTTGGCGGCCTGAGCGTCGGAGAGGGCAGATATCTTATGAAAGAGGTGCTGGACTATATTATAGAAACGCTCCCGCGGGATAAACCGCGCTATCTGATGGGTGTGGGGACGCCCGAGGACATTATCGACGCCGTTGCGAAAGGGGTGGACATGTTTGACTGCGTCCTTCCGACACGCAACGGCCGAAACGGCAGCGCCTTTACCTGGAACGGGAAGATAAGACTATTTAACAGTGCCTACAAGGAGGACCGGAAACCCCTCGACGACAGATGCGGTTGCTACACGTGCAGGACGTTTTCCCGCGCCTATCTGCGCCATCTGTTTTTTGCAGGAGAAATACTGGCAATGACACTGGTGTCGTTGCATAATGTGCATTTCTTTCAGGAGATAATGTCCGGCGCTCGTGAGTCCATCCTCGGCGGGACCTTTGAGGGTTTTAAAGGCAGGCTTGCTGAGGTTCAAGAAAAGGAGAATACAAGATGATTTTTCTGGCACAGACATCCGCACAGCCCTCTGTGTTTTTTACCACAATGGTGCCTTTTGCGATAATGGCCCTTATCATCTATATGTTGATCCTCAGGCCGCAGAGGACAAAAGAGGCTGATAGGCAGGCAATGCTTGCGAGCATAAAGAAGAACGATAAGGTGATAACGACCGGGGGACTGCACGGGGTTGTCCTCAACGTCAAAGAAACCGAGCTTCTGCTTCTCGTAGACAATAACAAGGACGTGAAGGTAAAGATAGAGAGAGATGCCGTATCATCTGTGTTGAGTAAGGGAGGGAAAGACGAGGATTAGGCCCCGGTGCGAATCCCTTTGTAAGGTTTTGGGCGATTTTATCTTAGACGAGGAAGGCAAGAGAAGAAAGAGATGACCAAGGAAATCTACCGCTGGAAGATGCCGCTTATAGCTGTTTTGATTGCCACTGCGCTTTTCGTCCTCTATCCACCCTCTAACAAGGTGATGAGGGTACAGAAGATAAAGGAAATAGACGGGCAGGTCGTTGAACAGGAAATAGTGAAAGAGTCGTGGCTTGCCTTCCTGATGGGACAACCTATCCGCAAGGAGGTCATCGTCAGGGAAGAAATCGGTGCAGACGGCAAGAAGGTGACCGAAAAGGTGGTAGAAGAAATGGCCAGGGGCAGAGTAAAGCTTGGTCTCGACCTCAGGGGGGGGTCTGAGCTTACCTATAAGGTAAGGGTATCACCCGGTGAGGACAGGCCGGGTATGACCCAAGAGGTTATAGATGTATTAAAGAAGAGAATAGACCCCAGGGGCATAATGGAGTACAGGATTCAGGAACAGGGGTTTCACCGCATCCTTATCCAGGTCCCGGGAGCCACGCACTCTGAGACAGAAGCGCTCAAGGAGAGGATAGTGCGTCTGGGGAAACTGGAATTCCGTATCGCCGCATCCAGGGATTCGAAGGAGTATAGAGATGCCCTGGCAGGGAAAGACGTTCCAGGTTACTACCGGCACTGGGTCGACAAGAAGAGGGGAGAGACGGGCGACCTTACCGAAGAGTGGTACCTGGTGCGTAACAAGATAGAGATTACCGGCGAGAATCTTTCCAGGGTCTATCCCGACCGAAAGAACGTCCAGCCTGTGGTGGGTTTCGAGTTTAACACCGAGGGCAAGGCGAAATTCAGCCAGCTCACCGAGAGAAACATCGGTAAACCGATGGCCATCATCCTTGACAGTATACTCTACTCCGCACCCGTTATCCGCGAGCGTATTCCCGGCAGGGGTATTATCGAGGGCAATTTCACCCAGGAAGAGGTCAACAATCTTCTGGCCATTATGCGGGCGGGAAGCCTCCCGGCGGACCTTGACATGGAGATGGAGATGAGTGTAGGCCCCAGCCTGGGTAGAGACTCTATAAAGAACGGTCTGACGGCGGGACTTGTCGGAGGTGTGTTTGTAGTGGCCTTTATGGCCATATATTACCTCGGTGCGGGACTGGTGGCCATTATGGCGTTGGCCCTTAACGTCCTCTTTGTCATAGGCACCCTGGCGCTTCTGGGGGCTACGCTGACCCTTCCCGGTATTGCGGGGCTCGTGTTAATTGTCGGTATGGCGGTTGATGCCAACGTGCTGATCTTCGAGAGAATCAGGGAAGAGATAAACAGGGGCAAAGCAATCCCCCAGGCGCTTAAGATCGGTTATGAAAAGGCCTTTACCACCATTATCGACTCGAACCTGACCACGCTTATCACCGCCCTCATACTTTATGCCGTGGGTACCGGGCCGGTTAAGGGCTTTGGTATAACCCTGACGATAGGTCTGATAGTAAACCTCTTTACCGCCATATTCGTTACCAGGGTGATCTTTGAGGCCTTGAACATGAAGTCGTTCAGGATGTTGCAGTTCTTCCAGAGGCCCCACCTGCAGCTTCTTAGTTTCTTTAGGGTGACGGCGGTGATATCGGTCGTGTCGATTGCCCTGGGGTTGGTGGTATTTGAGTGGAGTGGCACGGACAAGTACGATATAGACTTTACCGGGGGCACGCTGGTGCATCTACAGCTGGCAGATCCCACAAAAACGGCGACCGTAAGAGATGCGTTGGCAACGACAGGTTATGGCGATGTGGAGGTTCAGGGCATCTGGAGTACCGCGACCATGGCCGCAGCAGAGGCCTCTGAGTTCGGGATAAGGATAAAGGGCATAAGCGACGCAAAGGCTACCGAGAAACTGGAGAATGACTTAAAAGAGGCCTTTAAAGACCGGTTGGCCGGTGTGACGTTTGGTGCAACACCCACAACGTTGGAGCTTATGTTAAATGACCCTGCAGAGGAAGCTGAACTAACGGTGCAGCTTGCGAAGGCCGGGTATACCGGCGAGGATATAATCTCACTTTACCCCGTTGGCGCATCCACCAAGGACTTTGAGATAACCGTACCTGCATTAAGAGAGGTGGAAACGCGGGCTGAGACCGTTGAGCTGCTTTCGCAGGGCATACCTGGTCTGGCCTTTAACGAGGTGAGTCTCAGTTTTGGGGAGTTGGAAGAGGTCGCGCCCCGTGCGGCTGCCCCGGGCAGGATGCCCGTTGCCCAGGGTGCGCTTGAGTGTAACCTCAATAAGCCCATTGACCCACAGCTCTTCGAGCTGGAACTCGTGATGAGGGGTTTTACAGACGTTGTCGTCCTAATGGGGGGAAAAAGGGTGGTGAGAAAACCGCGAAGCTCACGGCTTGAGATACGTGGCCCGAAGGACACATTGGCGCTAATAGTGGAGGAGACGGAAAAGACCGTTAGACTTCCGGCGTTTATCCTCCTGACAGATACATCTCTCAGGTTAGAACTGGAGAGCCCTCAAGAGGAACAGGCCCTTAGAGACCAGCTTGCGGTACTTGGCGTTACCAGGATAATCTCCCTGAACGCGCCGTCCAAGACGTTCGTAATGGAGATGAACCCGTTAAGCGCCAGCAAGGTTCAGGAGAAAATAAGCAACGACATAATTCTTACGT
>JAZGAY010000137.1:0-2389 GCA_036475985.1 Candidatus Brocadiales bacterium | reverse complement strand
TGGCAAAAGATTACCAGCGAGAGTCCGGGCCCGGCCGGGATGGTCGCAGGAGACCTGGACGGCGACGGCAATGCCGACCTGATAGGGGACTACAATGGCACCTGGGCCTACATGAATAATAGTAGCTGGACACGTCTTACCCCCGACAACCCGGGTGCGGGCGGGCTGGCCATAGGAGACCTGGACGGCGACGGCAAGGCCGACGTGATAGGGGACTGGAATGGCACCTGGGCCTACATGAATAACAGTAGCTGGCAAAAGATTACCACCGACAGCCCAGGCACCGGCGGAATGGTCACAGGAGATATTGACGGAACTTAAAGGCCTGAGACACTGTCGTTAACGGAATCCTTTATTGGGTTAGAGTAACTCCACGTAGGTGATTTTGGGGGTGCCGCAGGGTTTTAACCCTGCGGCACCCTCTTATTGCCCCCCTCAAGGGGGAGGAAATAAGTTTTCGTAGGGGCACGTTGCAACGTGCCCCTACGGTTTCTGTTGGGTTTCAATTCAATCTTCCTGTCACTTCCTCTACGGCCTCAACCACCTTGCCGCTGTGGACCAGGTCGTAGACGGTCTCTATGTCCTTGGACAACACCCGGTCCACCTCCATATGCGTGACGTGCCGTCTGATGAGGTTATATGCGGCAAGCGTTCCGACACCGGGCCTCAGGTTTGTGAACAGGTCAAGGGCCTGGGCCGCACACAGGAACTCTATGGCATTTACATATTCCGCGTTCTTTAAGATGTCGCGACACTTCCGGGCGGCTATGGTGCCCATGCTGACGTGGTCCTCCTTGTTGGCCGAGGTGGGGATGGAGTCCACGGTGGCGGGGTGCGACAGGACCTTGTTCTCCGATACCAGCGCAGCGGCGGTGTACTGGGCCAGCATGAGTCCGGAGTTCAGGCCGGGGTTTTTGGTGAGAAATGCCGGGAGCCCGCTTAGCTGAGGGTTTACGAGCCGCTCTATCCTGCGCTCCGATATGTTGGCCAACTCTGAGAGGGCAATGGCCAGAAAGTCCATGACAAGCCCCACTGGCTGACCGTGGAAGTTGCCGCCGTTTAATATCTCGCCCGTTTCATGAAAGACCATCGGGTTGTCCGTTGCCGAGTTCATCTCCGTCTCTATTACCCTTCTGGTATGGCTGTAGGCGTCTCTGGATGCCCCGTGGACCTGTGGGCTGCACCTTATGGTGTAGGCGTCCTGCACCCTCTCAAAATCCTTGTGGGACGTGGTGGTGGCGCTTCCGGCTATTATCTTCCTCAGATTCTCGGCGCTTTGGGACTGCCCCGGATGGGGCCTCGCCTCGTGTATCTTGGGGTTCAGTTCCACGTGTGAGCCACGTAGCACCTCAAGCGTCATACCCGCCGCTATGTCGGCCGCCTTTACCAGATTAGCGGAGTCGTGGGAGATCAGCGCCCCCAGGGCGGTCATCACCTGTGTGCCGTTTATGGTCGCAAGCCCCTCGCCCTCTTCGAGCTGCAGCACTGCTATGCCGGCCTTCTTCATGGCCTCGGCGCCGGACATGCGCCTGCCGTTGTAGACGGCCTCGCCCTCGCCGATCATTACCAGCCCCATGTGCGCCAGCGGCGCAAGGTCGCCGCTCGCACCCACAGAACCCTTCTCCGGGATGACCGGAAGCACGCCCCTGTTGACCATCTCTATGAGCGTGTCGAGCGTCTGCCGCCGTATGCCGCTAAGACCCTTGGCCAGAGTGTTTACCCGCAGGGCCATAATGGCCCGTGTGGTCTCCTCGTTGAAGGGGGGGCCCACACCGGCCGAGTGGCTCAGCAGAATATGCCGCTGCAGGTCCTTTGTCTGGTCCTTGGAGAGAATGACGTCTGCAAGCGCGCCGAAACCGGTGGTAACGCCGTAGACGGTTTTTTTGTTGCGGACGGCATCCTCAATCACCTTCCGCGTCTTATCTAACCTTTCGGCCGCGGGCGGCGCCAGCGAAATTTTTGACCCTCCTCTGGCAATATCCGCCAGCTCAGGGATAGTCAGGCTGTTACCGTCTAAGCTTATCTCGTTCATTACCATATTGTCTGTAGTGGCAGAGTTTACTCTGCGTCTGTCGTAGTGGTAGAGCCTCTGGCGGAGCCCTGTGCCTGCCCAACGGTAGACAACGAGGTTTCACCTCGTTGAAAATGGCGCCGCATGATCATGCCCTGTCCCTACGCAAACTTATCAGTTCTGGTAAATTAGAGTTTCAACAACTTATTAATTAAAAATTACTTCGGTACTTCAATGGTGCCCTCTTCTCCTGTTATATTATCAATCATTTGAAGGCGAACTGTGTGCCCAAGCTTAATTTTATGCTTATCTGAAGAACTCACAAAGAAAGCCATGTCGCCTTTCTTCCAATCTTCTGGACAAATACATAATGGCCCA
>JAZGAY010000136.1:0-8660 GCA_036475985.1 Candidatus Brocadiales bacterium | reverse complement strand
ACTCAAGCCGGTAGGCTACACCCTGTCGGGGTTCAGGGTCGGTATTATTGGCATTATTATCTTCGAGTGTGCTGTGCCGTGTTTCTCTATTCTTATTGACGGCCTCAATCTTCTGAAACACCACGGCGCCGTCAGTAAAATATACAGTATCGCTGCCCTTGAAGTAGTACCTGACCTCCTCGGCGGTCTGACCCCGGTTTTCTATGAAGAAGGCAGGGAGGTTGCCCAGTTGTTTTATTGCCCCGGCGTTATCGGCCTCTTTAAGATTCTGTGGTTGATTCGCCTCGGATTCTTGGACCGTGTAGGCAGGGTAGAAGAGAGTAATCAATACGACAGACAGGATAGCAAACAAGATTGACGAAGTACCTCTCATAATCACTTTCCCCTTTCATTTATGAGTGGCCCTCACCAACAAAGACGTAGTGTAGTGGAAAGACGTAGTGTAGTGGCTATAATATCAGCGCTTTTGCTCAAATATCTTTGCCAATCCCTTGCGGGTCTCAGAGAGCAGCAGCTATCCGAAGCGGGCTAAAGGCAAAGAATGTGTAACGAACAAAAGACCTTTTAACGGAGATCTCCCCCTTTTAAGATTTAGTCGGGCCCCCAAAAAAATCTTCCTGCCAAAAAAAGAGGAGCTTATGCGGGCATTAACATCAGGTGTCGGACTCAAGCTCTTTAAAAAGGCGAATGTACTCTTATTCTACTAAATGTCAAGGGGGTAAAAATTGATTTCCTGTTCATTTCCGGGTGCGTTTCGATGTGCCGTACTTTGTCAACGTCAGCGTCAACGAAGTAAACTTCGTTGTCTACCCTTGCCCGTTAGATTTTTGTGGTAGACAACGACCTTTAGGTCGTTGATTAGGAAGTAGGGGCGACCCGCCGGGTCGCCCCTACATGCTCAGGTACGGTTTTTAAATCATGCCATAGGCAGACCTGCCATTTTTTTGGCGGGCCTGTCCGCAATCTTCATGAGATTCTTCGCTTCGCTCAGAATGACTGAATTCCTTGTGCGTTGAGACGTGCCCTGCGTTCCTGATTTACGTCAAATCTACCGTCTTGTTTAACTGCGGGATGTAGATGTGTTTTGTAGAGGCTAAGAGTTTCTCCATGGCACGGATAAAGGGTTCTGTGAGCTCGGGATCGAACTGCGTTCCCGCGCCCTTGCGTATCTCTTCGAGGGCGGCCTTATGGCTCAAGCCCTTGCGGTATGGTCTCTTGGAGGTCATCGCTTCATATGCGTCGCAGATGGCGAGTATCCTCGCGCCCCGCGGGATTTCTGTCCCTTTCAGGCCGCCGGGGTAACCCTCTCCGTTAAACCACTCCTGGTGATGAAGGATTATCGGTAGTTCCTCTTGCAGGAATCCCGTGCCCTCGATTATCTTTACGCTGTGTTCGGCGTGTGTCTTTAGTATGTCGTGTTCTTCTTTTGTAAGCGGGTCTTTCTTTGTCAGGATGGCCGACGGCAAGGCGATCTTTCCTATATCGTGGAGTGTGGCGCTGTTTTTTATAGCCTCTGAGTCTTTGTGCGAAAGCCCCAGTTCTTCGGTGAACCTTTCTGCGTAGGTGGCCACCATGTAGGTGTGCGTTGCGGTGAAGCCGTCTTTTGCCTCCAGGGCCTTTATTATCGCCGTGGCGAGTTTCTTGTAGGCCTCTTCGGGTGCGGCGTGTTCTTTCTGCAAGGACCCGGCCATGGTGTTGAGACTTTCCGCCAGTTCGCCGAGCGCGTCCTCGGATTTTATTGTGGAACGTTCGTCAAAGTTGCCTGCGGCCATCCTCTTCGCCGTCTCTGTGAGGGAGAGGAAGGGTTCCGACACCTTGCGCCCTATAAATATGGATATAAGGATTATGCCCGCAGCGATTATCAGCAGGAGGCCCCACAGCCTTTTCTTGATTATTGAGGTGGGCCCGGAGAATTCCCGGGCGTTTATCTCCATTATTATCCCCATATCCAACTCCGGCAGCCACCCCCACGCGCCCATTACCCGTTCGCCGGCGTGGTTAACGTATGCCTGTAGGGAAAAACCCTGACCACCGGAGAGACAGGCGCCTACCGCAAGCGTGGGCCCTCCCGTTTGGGGGTTGAGCGGCGTCTCGCCAATGTCTTCGTTATACGGGCATGAGGGGTCAACCACGAGGCAGGTCAACATCCTGCCTTTTTTGTCTATAAGGAAACTGCAACCGTCCCTTCTCCCTATTAAACTCACTACAACCTGTCTCAAGTTGCAGAGGTCAAGGTGTACTGCCACTGTGCCCGGGGTCTCTTTCACAGGCGGTACCGGAGTCGTTACAAAGAGTGTGGGGTGTTTGTCCTCCGCTTTTTCTGTTCTTCGCATATAACCTCCCCAGGTAAAAGAGGTGCCTTTCCCGGTATCGTCGAGGAGTTTCTTTACGTGACCGGGTGTAACTTCGTGCCCCTCTCTTTCCTCCGACGCCCTCAGGCTGCCGTCTTTATCGAAGAGGTAGATCCCCAGTAAACCGTGTTCTTGCAGGTTTGAACGTAGAAATCCGGAAAGCCCTTCTTTGTCCGGTGTTGTGTCTCGAAGTGCGTTCCGGACCTGACGAGAAAGGGCGATACGCTCCGCATCGTTCGACCTTTCCTCCATCCAGAGAGAGACGAGGTTAAAGTGGGCGCTACCCAGCGAATGGAGGTCTTCAAGGGCCCTGGTGTTCAGCTCTCTTATGGCTGCGGGGCTATAGATGGCAAAGATTACGGCAATGGGCGCCAGGGCCAGGAGGGCAAACAGGAGGGCGAAGTGTGTGCTTATGGATTTTTTCATAATAACTTCCAGGTACTACGGTTCATTTGTCCGGCCTGTTGCATATGTAATAACATAATTGGGGCGGGAGCCGTTTGCTGTCTTGACGTTTCTGCCAGGGTTTTTTGCACGGTTGTGTCCAAAAGAATGTTCCTTTAACAGAACATAGACAGCCCAAAAATTCCCGTAAAAAAGGTGCCGGGGGTATCGGGTTTCACGTAGAATTGTAGCAGAATCTAATATATAATACCCCGGAGTGTTTGTGGGGCGCTTAGACCTGCGGTAGACTGCCTGAATTAGAGAGGTAACCCTGATGCACGCAGACGTTACACCGTTGGGTGCAAATATGGATGAGAATCCCAGCCTCAAGGCCATCATAGACATAGTGGCGTACAAGATATCTAAGAGTGAAGAGAGCAAGGGCCGGGAGGCCAATTTCCAAGAGGCCAAAGCCGCTCTAAAGGAGTATATAGCAGACCATTTCAAGAATCCAGAGGATTTTCTGGCCAGGGCATCCCACGTCTCCGGCGACACAAAGGGACTCCAGGAGATAGCAGAGGCAATTTACCGCTACCGTTACCGGAAAAAGGGGCTCACATTTGACGTGGTAAAGGATAGAATAGAAAAGGAAGAGGATATCGCCCTGAGGACCATTACGGACCTGGTAGCCTATAAGATATATCAAAGCCCCGACGACAAGGGGCCGGAGGTAAATCTGATAACGGCAGAGACGTTTGTGGCAGAATACATCTCCGAGAATTTTATCAGTCTGGACGATTTCGACAGGAGGCTCCAGGATTTAGGGCACGACGTAAGTGCGTTAAGGGCTTTCGCAGACGACACTTACGAATATTATCGTAAACATTGACCACGCCGACGTGTTTCTTTAATGGGGGTGGATAATGAAGATAGTCCTTGTTCATCTCTCTGGCAGCAAGAGGGGCACTACAGAGGTCTTCGCCGAAGAGAGGTTGAAGATCGGCACGGACCCCGATAATGAGCTGCGTTTCGACCCATCTGTTGACAGGCCCACCGCACCCTTCCACGCCGAGATAGAACTCCGGGATTGTGACTACTTGTTGAGGAGCAAGGGTACAGACATATTAGTTAACAATCAGCAAGTGGATGAGATTACGCTCCGGGACGGTGATATGATTGAGTTCGGTGCAGGCGGCCCGAAGCTACGCTTCAGGTTGAAAAGCGACGAAGGAGACGTCTGCAAGCCTTTCCGGGAGATGCTGGAGGACTCCGTCGCTATTGCCAGGGAGGAGCATAGAGGAGGACTCGTCAGCACGGGCACCTTTTTGAGGGAGCTGGCCTGGGAGGCGTTGACACAGTCTTCCTTCCGTTTCCGCGTAGGGCTTGGATTCAGTTTATTAATAATACTTGTACTGTGGGGGATAGTGTTTTACAGCTCGCTGTCGCAGAGACAACTCGAGAAAGAGGTGGCGTACCGCTTTAAGGAGACCGCAGAGAGGATAGATACCCTGGAGGCCAGAGGCGTTGTTGCCGAGAGGATAATTAAAGAATTTAGTGGGGGTGTCTGCCTGATACAGGGTGTATACGGTCTTGGGGGAGACGGGGACCATGGTCTGCCCAATTTCCCCTATGAATATACGGGTTCAGGTTTTCTTATCGGCGCGGGCGGCAAGATCCTTACGAACAAGCATATTGCCATTCCCTGGTGGAGGCGGCCCGGGCGGTATGGCCCTGTGGAGATGGGTTTCACTCCGGAATTCAAAGAGTTCAGGGCCTTTTTCCCGGGCATTAAGGAACCATTCCTGCTTAAAGTGGAAAAGGTCTGCGAGGAGGTTGACCTGGCCGTAGTCAGTATTGCGCCGCATGGCAGGGAACTACCGGTACTGGAGCTTGAGACCGAGAGAGACATCGTTGTAGGCGAGCCAGTGGTCGTTATAGGTTACCCTGCCGGAATAAGTGCCATACTGGCCAGGATGGAGAAGTCCATAATGGACGAACTGGTTTATACGATGGGCCTTGATTTTCTGGAGCTGGCCGATGAACTCTCGGCACGTCGCCTGATAAGACCCCTTGCCACACAGGGACACATAGCAGGCGTGTTGAAAGACAGGGTGATGTTTGATGCCCAGACGACCATCGGTGGGAGCGGAGGGCCGATAATCGACCGTAACGGCAAGGTGATTGCCATCACCTACGGCATCTTTACCGGCTTTGCAGGCTCGAATTTCGCCATACCCGCCAAGTATGTCGCAGAGCTCTTAAAAACACCTGCGGAGGCAGGGACATCAGAAATAAACGATAGGGACGAAGCAGGGATGCAGTCAGAGACCGAGAAACAGACAGGGATGGTAAGTAAAGGCAGATAACTACATCGTCTCGGTCTTAGAAGGGCGCGGTTGTGGTCCGCTATGGTGCATTGCGCGCGCTACAGAGGCTTTTCCGGAACGGTCTGAATAACCACCGTGACTTCGCCCTGCCAGGTACACGTCTCACAGTTTAGTTCCTGCCCGGAGTACGTGCCGATTAGTTCGTTCGTGCCCATAATTCTTGCGGTTATGTTGGTCAGGACGCGACAGTTTTCGCCGTAGAACCCATATACCGTTGCGCTCACCATGGAGCCGCTGGCCTCTCCCGTAAATACGTTGGTGGTTTCGCCGTCTCTCCAGGTGGCCGAGAGTGTATCCCCCCGCTGCGTCACCTCGAAGACAAACTCTCCCTCCTTTGACCCGTTTTCAGCCGGGTCCTGGCAGTTGGCCTCAATACCACTGAAGTGCATGGTCCATAGGCCTGAGAGGTCCTGGAGTTTCTGGACCTGCTGGGCCTGTGAGAGTGACGGCAAGAACAAGAGCACGCAGACAACCAACATCATCCTTTTTGGGAATCTCATTTTTTCTTGTTTCCGGAAGAATTTTTTTGGGGAAAAGCGATATCCATTTTTTTGGCCCTTCTACGGAGTCACTCTTTACGGTCTTGAGAGCAGTTTACCAGAGAAACCTCTCTCTTGCATCTTTTTTTGTGCCTGTGAGATGCTCTGGGGAGGGAAGGATGCGGTGCGGACAAACGTATTCTTCCCTGGATTTAACTATTGACTATACCTCAAAAGCCTGAGCCCGTTGAATATTACCAGTAATGAGGCGCCCATGTCGGCACCCACGGCCATCCACAGGGTGGTCCATCCGGGGATTATAAGGCCGAGGAACACGGCCTTTATGATGAGAGCGAAGGCGATGTTCTCCTTTATGACGCGTAACGTCCGGCGACTGAGGCCGAAGGCGAACGGGAGCTTTGAGAGGTCGTCCGACATAAGCGCGATGTCGGCCGTCTCGAGGGCGGTGTCCGTCCCGGCCGTACCCATCGCAATCCCCAGTGTGGCCGCCGCCATGGCGGGCGCGTCGTTCACGCCGTCTCCCACCATGGCCGTCTTGCCGTACTTCTTTATGCACTCCCTTACCGCCGTCACCTTATCCTCCGGCATGAGTTCTGCAAAGTATTCATCAATGGCAAGTCTTTGGGCGATGACCTTTGCCGTGCCGTTATTGTCTCCGGTGAGCATCAGGATCTTTTCTATGCCGTTACGTTTCAGCTCCGGCAGCGCCTCTATACCGGACGGGCGTATGTCATCCGCAACGGTGATTATACCCAGCAACCCGTCTGCGTCGCCCAAAAGCATAACCGTCTTGCCCTGTGTCTGGAGTCCCGCGAGCGTGGACTCCACGTGCGACATGGATATACCAAGCTCACGGAACAGTTTTAAGTTTCCCACATAATATCTCTTTCCTTCTATGTCGGCGCAGACACCCTTTCCGGGGAGGGCCTTGAAGAAGGTCGTCTCCAGCAGCCCCACGCCGTCCTTTCTTGCCGTCCGGACGATTGCCGCCCCGAGGTGGTGCTCACTCCTCAACTCGATGGTGGCGGCTATACTGAGAAGCCTGTCCCGGGGTGTGGAGTCTATTGATAGAGGGAGTATGTCAATGACCTCCGGGACACCTCTGGTCAGTGTGCCCGTTTTATCAAATGCGATTGCCTTTATCTGGCCCGCCTCTTCCAGGTGGACGCCTCCCTTTATGAGTACGCCGTTCCTGGCCGCGCATGTGATGCCTGAAAGGAGGCTGACGGGCGTGGCTATCACCAGGGCGCAGGGGCAGGATATAACCAGCAGCACAAGCCCCTTATAGACCCACGGCGCAAAGGCCGTGCCCGTGATGAGTGGTGGAAGGACCGCCACAAGCAGCGCCAGGGCTATTACCGTCGGTGTATACACGCGCGCGAATTTGTCCACAAAGCTCTGGAACGGTGCCCTCTGCGACTGGCATTCCTCGACGAGGTGGGATATGTGGGCAAGTGTGGTGTCCGAAGCTAGGTGGTTCACCCGGAACTCGAGGGCGCCGTCCTTGTTGATAGTGCCGGCGAAGACCTCCTGGCCCAGATACTTCTTTACGGGTGTTGACTCCCCGGTGATGGGCGCCTGGTTTACGTGGGAATAGCCGTCCATGACTATGCCGTCGAGAGGAATCCTCTCCGACGGCCTTATTATAACGGTGTCGCCCAGCCTGACCTCCTCCACCGGCAGCAGGGTTTCTTCTCCGTTCCTCCTTACCAGCGCCTCCTTTGGCGAGAGGTCCATAAGCGAGTGGAGCGCATTCCTTGCCCTGTCCAGGCTACGCGTTTCGAGCAGCTGGGCCAGGGAGAATAAGAATATAACCATTGCGCCCTCGCCCCATTCACCTATAGCGGCTGCACCGATAACTGCGACGGTCATGAGAAAGTTTATGTCAAGGTCAAACGCCCTGGCGGCCCTGAGGCCTTTCAGCGCGATGTACGGCCCGCCGGTGAGTATGGCCGCCGCGTATGGCAGTATGGTTATGTTACCGGAAAAACCCTTGAACGAGAGGAACAGCCCGGACACCACAAAGAACCCGGACAGGCCGGTGAGTATAAGCTGGCGTCTCTTGTGGCGGTTGCCTTCCTCTTCCCGTCCGGCCGCCGCACCCGGCCCCTTCATGCTGGCGCTCATGCCGGTCTCTTTTATCGCCCTTATGATGTCGCCCTCGTTCAGGTGTAGGCCGTCGTACTCTACCCTGAGTTCCTGGGACATAAGGAAGGTGTCCAGGCTGTTCACCCCCTTCAGGCCCGTCAGCTTCTTCTTGAGCAGCTTGGCCTCTTCGGGGCAGTCCATCTCGGGGATTTTTAGCGAAAGGGTTTTTTGCATTTTTTTAGTTGCGATGAACCGGGACGCGCCCTACGTTTTCAAGGTTCCTCAACGTGCCTGAGGCCCTCTTCGAAAAGTCTGCTTATATGTGCGTCGTCGAGTGAGTAGTAGGCGATGCGGCCCTCCTTCCGGTATTTCACCAGGCGCATGTTCCTCAGGACCCTGAGCTGGTGGGAGACGGCGGAGCTTGAGAGGCCCAGAAGGCCCGCAAGGTCGCACACACAGAGTTCCTTCTGCGACAGCGCGAAGATTATCTTTATCCTCGTGCGGTCTCCCAGTACCTGAAAGGTCTCGGCGAGTCTGGCCACAGTGCCGTCCGCCTGCATACGCTTTTCTACGTACTGCACCCGTTCCCGGTCTATGTAGTGTGTGTCGCAGACGTCTTCTTTTATCTTAGGGCGCTTCCGCAGTGCTTGTTTGGGCATTTTTGTAGATTAACAAGTAATAGCACAGAACTATTATTGAACAATTGTTCACATATGATAATTAACGGGGCCACGTAAGTCAAGCGTTAAGGGCTTTTGGGAAAAAAGATGTTGCAGGCAAAGAGTGTATACTATGTCATTCTGAGTTTTTTGAGCGAAGAATCTAGTATAATTCTTCAAAAGTTGTAGCGGTCGAGTTTACTCGACATTACGCAGAGCAAGCTCTGCCACTACAATTAACATGAATATGTTTTTGTTGGATAGTTGGGGCGTGTTGTATTAGAATCTGGC
>JAZGAY010000135.1:0-2659 GCA_036475985.1 Candidatus Brocadiales bacterium | reverse complement strand
TTTTGATGCCCGCCTGTTTCAGGGCAATGTCAAGCCCCTCACGGGCCGTTATTTCAACGTCGACCCGGGAGTCGAGGATAGACATGCCCAGTATCTCCCTATCTTCCCCAAGCACCACCACTTCTGTAGAAACCGAACCTATGTCCACGCCCGCCGTAATCATACCTGGATTGATTCTCCTTAATTCGTAGGGACGGATTTTTGGGCATATACCGGACAGGTCTAAAGACCTGTCCCTACAATCTTACACAACTGGAGGGTGTCAGCCTGTATTCCTATCCGTCAGTACCTCGATGAAGGCGTCGAGGCGGGTCCTGACCTGCTCCCTGGAATAATTTCTCTTGTCTATGCACTCAAGGTCCAATATAAAAAACGGCACGTCCACCTCCTTACGGAGTCCCTCCTTTACCAGTTGCGAGAGGCTGTTAAAGTGCCTGCAGCCCCACGGGGCCATCCATATGACGCCGTCTATATTATAGTCCCTCACCATCCTTGCCACCCACCCGGTCATCCGCTCGCACGGACCGATGGCCGGGTTTGCCAACAATTTCTCGGCCAGCGACCTGAAGGGTTTCTGCGGGTCCATGTCCTCCCACGTTATCAGGTTCACGCTCTCAAACGCCACCACCGCCCGGTGGTCAAGCTCAAGGTAGTTGAACACCTCGTCGTTGTAATAGGGCCTCAGGTGGCACCAGAGGAGCCTTTGCCGCTCGTCTTCCACCGCCGCCACACCCTTATCCACCCGTTCTTCCAGTTCCTCGCAGAGGAGCCGCGATATCCGGACAAACTCCTTCGAGCCCCAGAGCTGTGTGATGGCGCCGATATAGTCTATGGCCTCACAGCCAAGCATGGGGCTGGGCGAGTGCTTTCTGACCTCCATAGCCCGCCTAAAATGCCGGCACGCCTCGTTCGAGTTCTCGATGACCTCGGAGAGCCTGTCACGGCTGAACGTGTTATCCGTCACGCGGGCAAGCTCCATGGTTATCTCCTCGAGTTGTTCTGCCAGTATGTCGCGAGACCATTCCTCATCCACCATGAACGGGACCTGGAGGTAATAGTGCGGCTTCTTATACTCCTCGGCAAATATATCAAATATCTTCGGGTCGCCGTCACAGTAGTATGAGGTCGATACCAGGGCGTCGGGACGCGGCAAAATATCCTTCATCGACGCGCCCACCACACCCCTCAGGAACGTGCAGGAGTCCCTTGACAGCCCCTGCCTCTCCGAGGCGTCAAGCATCTCCGGGCATATGTCCACCGCCGAGGCTATGGCGCTGAAGCTCTCTATATATAACGGGACGGCACCAAGGGCGTATATAATCTCCGACGGCACAAACGTGCTCTTCCATATGACCGTCGAGGTGTCCCTGAAGCTCTCCATGAGGAGCTTATACATCGCCCTCTCCCTCGACTGCGTGCCCTTCAGGGGTGAGTAGCTGCGCGGCCTGCGCATCCGCTTCTGGAACTGGAGGCTGAAATACTGCCGCTGCTTCTGTCTATCGGTCTCCACTACGGTCATCGGTTGCACCCACCTTATCCCAGCATCTCAATAAACGCCTGCACACGGGTCTCTATCTGGCCAAGACTGGTCCAGAAGTTTTCGGCCTCGATAAACAACACCGGATAACCCGCCTCCCGGAATTTTTCCCTGACATGGGGATACTCGAAAAGATATATGTCATCGAATTTTAGTGTGAAATACGCTACCCCGTCTACCCGGAAGTCCTCCGCCATGTGCAGCAAGTAACTCCACCTCGACTCCATATCGACCATCCTCGCCGTGGGGAGCGATAAATATCTCTCTGCAAGCGCATCAAGCGGGTCTTTGCCGGGGTCCTCGTCCACCAGGCTTGAGAAATACTGCATGCCCATGCAGAGGTCGTCACACACAACCCTTGCGCCCAGTCTTTCTATGAGGGCAATAAGCTCGGGGGAACCCATGAAACTACCGGTCAGCATTATTCGGGGGCTGCCGGGCCCGCTTCCACCCTCCTCTTTGAGCTCATTAATACATTCCTTGAGTGTCTCATTAACCGCCTGCTTGTCGCGGGTCAGGCTCCACCTCATGACCTCAAAGAATTTTTGGCCGGGTAACGGTGGTACTGCATTCTTTCTCGTGTCACTCAGCTTTTTTAGAAGTCGTCGCGTCTCGTTGCACAGCTCTGTAGCGCTGCGCAACTTTTCATCCGTGATTCGCACCCCAAGCGCCCGCTCCATGTCTCTTACCAGAGAAGAAAGCGCCAGCCGGAATGCCTTAAGCCTGAGAGAGTCGGCGCCCTTGGGGACGTCGAGAAAAAAAACCTCCGTCGAGTCAGTACCCAGCCGCCAGGCATCATAGAGTCTCCGGTGGGCGTCGCTCACGTTGGCCACCACCACCCCGTCGAGCGAGTCGTAGCTCCCATCGAGCGCACCCTCCAGGCTGTCGAGCACGTGCGGGTCGAAGGTCTTGGGGAGATACGCGTTGGCAAGCTTGGCGGGTTTCCCGGTGCCGAGGATGCGGAAAGGGACTTTACCGGCCGCGATTATTATCTCCTCGGGGACGTGGATGGACAGATAGCCCACACCGCCCACTATATCGTCCGGAGAATTCCGTTTCTCGTCTAACGGAAAGGTCTTAAGCGCTTCCATAGAGACGCAATCTTATCACAGCCCTTACCTT
>JAZGAY010000134.1:0-3906 GCA_036475985.1 Candidatus Brocadiales bacterium | reverse complement strand
AAACTGATAATCACTCTTTTCATTCCCGGCCTTTCAGAACACCGTCTCCGTTACTACGCTCAGTGCTCCAGGATATTAGTTCTTGAACCACCTCCCGTAACGGTATTTCTACCAATAACAATACAGTCCCTCCCTCTACCTCAATTGTTGTCAAGATAGGCATGCCTGCGGTATGTTCTCAACTACCTCTGGCCACAGTCTTCTTTGAACGCAGTAATTCTCTTGCAGCCGCAAAAACCTCATCGACAGTGATTTCAGTTATGCATATTGGGTCATTACAGGTGCGTTTAACGCACGGACTGCACTCAATATTTTTCCACACTACTCTGGACTGTTCGTTATAAGGACCGTAGATTGCGGGGTCCTTTGGGCCGAAAATGGCCACCTGTGGAACTCCCAACACCGAAGCAATATGCATGGGACCTGTGTCAACGCTTATAAACAGGTCGGCCTGTCCTATAATGCCGGCTAGCCGCGCCATGTTGAAGCTCCTTGGCGCAAGGCAGCCGCCCCTCTTCATGCCGGATACAACTTCCTTCGCCATGCCTTCCTCATCCGGACCCCAGGTCAACACTACCTGTGCGTCAAGTTCCTCTACCAGCCTGTCACCGAGCTCGATAAGCAACTTAACGGGCAATCGCTTGTATGCCCCGAATTGACTTGTCCCCGGATGAATCACCACCACTGGACCCGGCCCGCTGACGCAGGCTTCCATAGACTTTCTCACGTAGTCTCTGTCTTCGGGCGAAATACGAATGGTGGAACGCTCATAGGCTGGTTTAATGTCCAAGGCTGTTAGGAGAGAGAGGTATTTTTCGACACGATGCGCCCTCTCTTGTTGAGGGCCGGCATGGCGGTTGGTGAAGAGATAGTTGTATTCGCGGCAATCTTGTTTACCGAATCCGACCCGTACGGGTGCGCCACTGAGGTAAGTCATAACGCCACTCTTGAGATTCCCCTGAAAGTCTAAGGCCACGTCAAAACCTTTGGCTCGAAGTTCATTACGGAAGAACCTGAACACCGAGGCAACAGTCTTGAGTAGTTGTAGCGGCCCAAAAAGGCCCTCCCGCCATCTTTTTCTAGGAAAGACGATAACCTCATCCAGGTCTGGGTGTCCATCCAGCAGGTCGGCAACCCTGTCCTCCACCAACCAGGCAATATACGCGTAGGGACGATGCCGCCTCAGACATCTTAGCGCAGGAAGCACGTGCACAACGTCTCCAATCGCACTTAACCGGACTATTAATATCTTCTCACCGCTCTGCATCTTCTTGCATGCCTTTGAATTAGGTTAATCTGTAAATATACCCGTATGCCAAATAAGTGTCAAGGAGAGTCTAAGATGTTTGACATTCGGCTGTAACAACCGTAAAATCCTCTTTTGTGTCTAGTGGTATAGATGTGCCAAAACACTTTTCTGTCACACAGAACGGGAACGATATGTACCTGTTAAACGAGAGGTACAAGCACCCTTTAATGAGGCAGACAATCATGGAGAGCCCTGCGGAGGTCAGGGCAGGAGGTGAAAACGCCTTCTACGGGCGAGGGGCACATCTGGTCCTGCCCGTCAGCGGCCTTAAGGACAGAAGGCTCGTTATCAGGCATTATCGCCACGGTGGGTTGTGGGGTAGGCTGGTAGGCGACGTCCTTTGGGGTCACGGGCGGCCCCTTAAGGAACTTGTTGTCGCCGAGGGGGCCCTTGAACGGGACATAGACACGGCAGAGGTTGTAGCGTTAAGGTTTAGACGCCTTTTCGGACCCCTCTGCAGGGCGGACATCTTTACTCTCGAAATATCTGGCGCTGAGGACTTAATAGCTTTCCTTTGCAAACTTCCTGCCAGCGAGATACTTTCGCAAAAAAAAGAGCTTATCAAGTGTGTTGCCCGGGCCGTAAAAAGGCTGCACGACTCCGGGATATTGCACGCCGACCTGCATCTTAAGAACATACTTCTGAAGAGAAACGATATCAATAAGGTTTATATAATCGACCTGGACAAATCTGAGTTGTGCCCCAATGCGACAGGAGCAGGCCTTTTAATCGAACAGAGGATGGGCAATATTCTGAGATTGGACAGGTCAGTGGAAAAATTTATGGCGTGGAGGCCGGACCTGAAGCTCATTACGAGAACGGACAGGCTAAGATTTCTCAAGCTGTATCTGGAAGAACCCGGGTCCCGGGAAACGCTGAACTGGAAGGCCGTGGCGAGGAAATATGCAACACATCACCGCACACACAGACTCTGGTGGAAGCTCCTTAAAAGGGCAGGCCTTGGTATATATGATTTCGAAAGACATCAAACCCGACAATGACCGCTGAGATGTCGCAACCATTTACCCATATTTCAGTTCTTCTGGCACCCCTGGTTGCGTATCTAATTGGAAGCATACCTTTTGCCTACATTGTAGCCAGGGTATTCGGCGGTCTGGACATAAGGCAGCAGGGCAGCGGTAACGTTGGAGCTACTAACGTCGGTAGGGTAATGGGCTGGCGCTACGGGGTACTTGTTTTTCTGCTGGACGTACTGAAAGGGTTTGTGCCCATGTATCTTGCCTCCAAGTATCTTGCCCTTAGCGCTGTACATCCACTGCTTATCTTGTGCGGTCTTGCCGTCATACTGGGTCATGCCTACCCCGTATATCTAGGCTTCAAGGGCGGTAAGGCTGCTGCTACCAGCGTAGGGGTTTTTCTGGTGCTTGCCCCAGAGGCCATACTGGGGGCGATAATACTGTGGTGTGTGATTGTGGCGATCACCCGTTACGTCTCGCTTGGTAGCATGTTAGGCTCGATAGCTTTTAGCGCGCTGTGTATCTATCTCTATCCCGACCCCTTCGTAGAAGGCAGGTATCTTACGGCAGTAGCGGTTACCATAACCTTTCTAATAATCTTGAGACACAAGGAGAACATCAAAAGGCTTCTTGCCGGCACAGAACCCAAGCTGAGACAAAGTGATAATGCTTCTTAAACGTCGACAGGGTTATCTTCCACCGGAAGGATGTCTTTCTTTTTCATAACATTTACCATCCTGCTCAGACCGCTTCATAAAAGACCACAGCCTTAAACCTTTCCGCCGGGTGGTGGGGACTCGTTCAGCAGAAGCCAGTATAATCCCAGTTGACGCACTGCCTCTGAAAACTGTTCAAAGTCCACGGGCTTTCGGACATAGCTGTTCGCGTTCAGGCGGTAGCTGTTAATCATGTCCTGCTCCTCATTCGACGTAGTAAGGACCACCACCGGGATGAATTTTGTCCGCTCGTCCTCCTTCATGCGCCGCAACACCTCAAGGCCGTCTATCTTGGGAAGCTTCAAATCGAGCAACACCACCTGCGGTGTCACGCTGGTGTCCCTTCCTTCATGTGCGCCGGTACCAAGGAGGTAATCCAGCGCCTCCGCGCCGTCATTTGCAACTACCACCTCATTCAGGATGTTGTTCTTCTTCAGCGCACGCAGGGTAAGCTCCACGTCATCCGGATTGTCTTCAACCAGCAAAATCGTCTTGTTCTCCATTCCTCTCCCTCTTGACCCCGCTTAGAGTGTAAAATAAAACGTTGCCCCTTTCCCCAACTCGCCTTCCGCCCAGACGTGGCCGCCGTGGCGGTTAATTATCCGCTGTACGGTGGCTAGCCCGATGCCGGTACCCTCAAACTCCGTATGGGCGTGGAGTCGTTGAAAGGCCCCGAACAGCTTGTCGGCGTATGACATATCGAAACCGGCCCCGTTGTCCCGAACAAAATATGCCGTTTTGCCCTCATGTTCTGTCTTACCAAATTCTATTCTAGGATTCGCAATTTTTCCAGTAAATTTCCACGCGTTTCCCAACAGGTTCGTCAGCACCAGTTGAAGCAGCCCTTCGTCACCATATGCCATAAGCCCGTCCGCAACGACAAACTCGACGTTTCGCCCAGGTT
>JAZGAY010000133.1:0-8371 GCA_036475985.1 Candidatus Brocadiales bacterium | reverse complement strand
TGGTTTCAAACAGGTGAAAGACCTTATTCCGCCTGCCACCTACCTTCAGCCAGCGGGAACATAACATCGGGGTCAGTGTTAGCGCGACAAACGTGGAAACGAAAACGGCCACAGAAACGGTTATGCCGAACTCGTAGAGAAATCTACCCGTTATACCACCCATAAAGGCCACGGGGATGAACATCGCGGCCATTACTATGGTAGTGGAGAGAACGGCGAAGGACACCTGGCCTGCCCCTCTGCTCGCTGCTTCAAACGGCTCCAATTTCATTTCCCTGTGTCGAAATATGCTTTCGAGCACCACGATGGCATCGTCAATCACCACCCCAACCGCAAGGCTCAGCGCCAGAAGGGTCATATTGTTGAGCGTGAAGCCCAGGAAATACATCGCGGTAAAGGTCCCCAGGAATGAAACGGGAATGGCCAGGAATATAATGAAGGTACTTACGAAGTTCCGCAGGAAAAACAGCACCACAAGGCCGGTTATCAATACTGCAAAGAGGAGGGCATACTGAACGTCATTGATCGACGCCACGATAAAGTCGCCGCGGTCAACGGCGATATCGATAGACATCCCCGCCGGAAGGTGTTTTTTTGCCTCGTTGAAGACCCTTCTAACCTCTCTCGATACGGAGACCGTATTGGCGCCCGACTGCTTCTTTACCCCAAGACCGACCGACGGCTCTATGATGCCCGGGGCATAGCGGTACCGGCCAACCATGCTCCGGTCTTCCATTCCGAACTCGGCGAAGCCGACGTCTTCCAGTCTGATGGGGGCGCCTGAGCGGTAGTCTATTATGAGGTCGTTAAAATCTTTTGCGGTCTTGAGCTCACCCAGGGTCCTTATGTAAAGCTCCGTCGATTCCCTTTCTATCTTGCCGCCGGGCACCTCACTGTGTTTCTTGCGCAAGGCATCGATGACATCCTGGACGGTAATCTGCCGGGCCTTCAGGCGGTTCGGGTCAAGCCATATCCTCATGGCCTTCCTGCGGGAGGCGCCTTCAATGATGAGGCCCACACCGGGGAGGACCTGGAACTTGGGTTTCAGGACATAGTGTGCATAGTCGCTTAATTCCTTGAGCGGCATGTTACCCTGGACGGCTATCCATATAATAGGACTTGCCGAGGGGTCGAGCTTGTCCACTATCGGATGCTCAATGTCCGCAGGAAGCCGCTCCATGGCGACCGCAACCTTATCGCGCACGTCCTGCGCCGCAACGTCTATGTCCCTTTCGAGTTCAAACTCTACGGTTATCTCGGAGAACCCCTCGGAGCTCTTGGAGGTGAGGTTTCTTATCCCCTGTATGGTGTTTATCTCTTCCTCAAGGGGGTCGGTAACGTCCAGTTCCATGACGTCGGGACTTGCGCCCCTGAGCTTGGTCTGCACCACCACGTACGGGTAATCTATCTTCGGATACTGGTCCACACCGAGCAAGAAGTAGGCGATTATCCCGAATACGCCTATGGCGGAGACTATCATGATTGTAAGTATGGGTCTTTTTATGCAAAGGTCGGGTAAGAACACCGCTATCCCCCCTCGTTTGCCTTAAAAGGCTTCGCTTCGACCCTGTCCCCGTCAGAGAGTACATACTGCCCCCTTACCACCACACTGTCGCCGGGTTTAAGTCCCTTCAGAATCTCTATCATCCCGCCCTTTAGTCTGATGCCCGGGACAACGACGGTTCTTACCGCCCCTCCGTCCTCTACGCGGAAGCAATAGCTGACGCCCTCCTCGCTCAGGATGGCCTCTTCCGGTATTACTACGGCGTCGCGATGCTCGGCGACCGTTAACTTGACAAGCACAAAAAACCCGGGGACAAGCCTGCCGTCAGGATTAGGTATCTTCGCGTAACACTGGAACCGTCTGGTTTCTATGGCGACCTTTGGATTGATATAATATACCTTTCCGGTAAATTCTTCGTACGGGTATGCCTCTACGGAAACACTTACGACCTGGTTGAGCTTTACATATGAATAGTATTTTGCGGGTACGGTAAACTCGAGCTTGATGGGGTCGATATCGATGATGTTCAGCAGGTCTGTTGTCCCCTCAGATACGTATTCTCCTACGTCAACGAACTTCTTACTCACTATTCCGGAAATCGGGGCCACGATGCGGGTATCATCGAGTTTCTCTTCTGCAAAGGCAAGGGCCGCATGGACACTCTCCAGAGTGGCCTTTTTTGACTCTGCATTGCTGGTTGAATCGTCATATTCCTGCGCAGATATAACACCCTCCTTGAAGAGCCGGTCCATCCTCCCGCTGCTCCTCCTGGCCAGTGCATAATTCGCCTCCGCCTCCTTTTTCTTGGCCACGTCTGTGGCCACCTTAAGACGGTACTCCTTGTCCCCAAGTTTAATAAGGAGGTCGCCCTTCTTCACCTCGCTGCCTTCTTCAAAGAAGATCTCTTTTATTACGCCATCGACCTCGCTGCGAATGTCCACGTCGGCCTCGGCAAGAAACGACCCAGTTGTCTCTTCGATATACACCACATCCTCCGTTGTCACGCGAACAACCTCCACGTGGCGTACCCTCAGCCCCCCCTCCGCCAAGACCTCCCCCGGCAGACTCACGGTAAGAATCATCGCAAATATCATGACTCTTCCGGAGAGACGTAGCAAAGTTCTCAACGTTCTCAATGAATATCTGGTGTTTGACATAGCGCCCGGTTCTACCTCATGGCAGTTATCATCTTCTGAATAATCGACATAAAGCTGGACTTCTCTACCTGGGTCAGAGGGTCGAGGAGTCTTTTGACCCTCACCCTCCTCCTGCTGAACTCCTCCATCAGCACCCGCCTGCCGACGTCAGATATGGATATATCCCATTGCCTCTTGTCTTGCTCGTTTGCCTCACGGCTAATCAGTGATACCCTGTTATCGTCCTTAATATAGTTCTCTAAAGACGATAACAGACGCGATGCCTGAAAGGTGTTTATGTTCAACTGGGCCTTTATATCCTTGAGAGACACCTTTTCCGTGTGGCCCAATAAGGCCAGAAGGGCCTCCTGGTCAAAGGTCAGGACAGACGCGGACTCCGGGTGCCTTCCCAGTTCCAGGACCAGCAGGTTTATCTCCTCCACAAAGCTGTCCAGACTGGTTTTCTGACTGTTTTTGTCTTCTTTATTCATGGACCTTATCCCCATTTGCTTAAATTCTAACAAATAGTTGCAGATAACGCAACTATTTGTTATGGCACAACCTTCTTCGGGAAAACGTCTTCGGGGGGTTAGGGGGGTGGTGGGAAATCTATCGGGATTGGTAGACCTGGGACCTCTCGAAGTCCTTTGACAGTACCTCTCCGACTATGATAAGGGCCGTCTTTGTTATGCCCTCACGTTTGGCGTCTTCGGCAAGTCTTGAGAGGGACGTACGGACTATCTTTTCCTCTTCCCATGTGGATTTGTAGACCACCACGGCCGGGCAATCGGGGCCGTATGAAGGAAGGAGTTCTCCGACTATTCTTTCAATATGAGATATGCTCAAAAAGATGCACAGAGTGGGCTTTGACTGCGCAAGCACCTTGAGCGACTCCTTGGCGGGTACGGGTGTCTGGCCTTCAACCCTGGTAATGATAACCGTCTGCGAGACCCCGGGAAGGGTCAGCTCCTGTTTTAGGCTGGCTGCCGCAGCCACAAACGAGCTCACGCCGGGTATTACCTCGTAGTCGATACCCATGGCGTCCAGCGCCCTCATCTGTTCCTGGATGGCCCCATAGATGGAGGGGTCTCCGGTATGGAGCCGCGCCACATCTTCCCCGCTCTCCTGTGCCTCCTTTACTATCTTTAGCTGCTCCTCAAGGGCCATACCGTGGGTATCATAGCGCTTGGTACCGGGTCTGGTATATTTCGACAATATGTCCTTGTTCACCAAAGAGCCCGCATACAGGCAGTAGCCCGCCTTCTCAAGGATTTTCTTGCCCTTTATGGTAAGCAGCTCGGGGTCTCCCGGGCCAGCTCCTATGAAGTAGACCTTCATTGGCCGTTTCCTCCATCCGTCTTATGGCACACGTCGTAAAGCCTGCCGGCCATAGAGGCAAGTCGGTCGTTGTCCTCAAGACCGCTTATCCAGTCCTGAGGAATTCCGCTCATTCCGTTAAACGCACCACTTATGGCACCCGCCACGGCAGCCGTCGTGTCGGTGTCGTGCCCGCCCTGTACGGCATTGACCACAGTGCTCCTGAAATCACCCGGTGTGGACAAGAAACAAAAGAAGGCGCTTGCCACCGTCTCTACGACGTAACCAGACGTGCCCAGTACCTTCAGCACCTCTTCGGGTTTGGCCTCATCCTTTAGGAGTATTTCCGTCCTGGCCAGATTCTCCGACACCGCCGAGTCGCCGATAAATTCCCTGGTATCGTTTATCGCCCTATCCAGGCCAAGGTCCCCCCCCGCGGCCCTACCCACTATGTAGGCAACCGCAGCCGCACCGGCCACGGCCTCCGTATTATTATGTGTAATAATGACCGCCTGCCGAACGGCCTCCTTTAACGATGACATATCGCCATAATAAAACAACCCTACCGGTGCTATCCTCATGGCGCCGCCGTTGCCCGCAGCGTACTCCCCCGTCGCCCCGCTTTCCTGCCAGGAACGGCCCTGTTTCAGCATCCTCATAGAGTATTCCGTAGAGGCGCCAATCCCCCTGAGGTCGCCAGAGTCAAACCACTCGATAAACCTCCGGGCCGTGTCTTCGGGGTCAAGCCTGCCTGAATCCAGCAGGCTCTTCAGGTGGCATATGGTCATGTGCGTGTCGTCTGTGTACTGGCCGGGTCCCAGTCCTCTCACCGGCAATGAAGGCAGGAACACCTTATCCCCCCAGCGTTGTCTTATCTCATCCGGCGACCACCCTTCAAACGGCATCCCCAGGGCATCGCCTATGGCGCCGCCCAGTATAGAGCCGATAAACCTGTCTCTTGTTTTTTCCGGGGAATCTATCTGTATCTACCTCATCATCATCCGTTATTCCCGTAATGGGGTCGGGGTTATTATTTATTGCGTTGTTTTACAAATGTCTCGGTATGTGCCTATTCCGGCGTTGTCTTGACTATAACGACGGACATATAGCCCCTGCCGCTTCCCTTCAGCGCGCTTATGTTGCGGGTGACGAATGCGTCTTCGAGCCCTACGTGCGATGCGAACACAGACGTCTCGGCCAGGCCCATCTCCTCAAGGAGCGCAATTACCTTGTCCAGCCTCTTTGCCACCTTCATAAGTACTACCGTATCAAAGCCCTCGAGTACGGGTCTCAGTTCTTCTACATCGTCAGATACGGGTACGATCGCGATCCTCTCGTCCCGCTGTGCAAGGGGCAGGTTTACGAGACTCGCCGCGGCGTTGAATGATGTAATACCCGGAACGGTATGGATATTTTCTTCGGGAATCATGTCGCGCAGGCACCGCAGCAAATACACATATGTGCTGAACGTCAGCGAGTCACCTATCGTAAGGAAGGCCGCGTCCCTGCCCTCGTCCAACTCCTCTTTAATTGCCCTGGCGGCATCGAGCCAGAACGCCTGGAGTTTTTCCCGGTCCTTTATCATGGGAAATACCTTTTCTATCACCCTCTTTCCGTTTATTATCGGCCGGACGACCTCCAGCGCCATACTCTCTTCCTTGTCGCCCGCCTTCGGTACAAACACTACGTCCACTTCCTTGAGGATACGAAGGGCCTTCAGTGTGAGTAGTTCCGGGTCTCCGGGTCCGATGCCGACGCCGTAGAAATTACCTTGTTTGCGGGGAGGCGGGGATGACATCATCATCATAGGGTTAGTTGTGGCCTTCTGACATAAAGATCATTACGTTCATACCGTTCGGGGTGGCCTTGCCGAGAGACGTGAGGTCATACTCCCTTACATCCTCACTGTCCAGGGAAAGGTTTTCGCATAAATACACCTTTTTCCCTTTAACGCCGCACTTCTTCAGGGCGTGGCACACTACCTTTGGGCTTATTGAGGCGTCGTTGAGGACAGCCACCTTATCGTACTTTTTTACGGCCTCTACGAGATTATCCAGTTCCGTCTTCCGGCCGTGGAGACTCATGAAATGGGCGTCATTCCAATGGTGCCTTATCGAGGCAAAGGCGAGCTGCACAGAGCTTATGCCGGGTATTACGTCGCAATGTTCCCTGCCCACCCTGTTAATGACCAACTTTGCGTAGCTGAAGAAACCAGGGTCGCCGCTCACGAGCACAACGACCTTCTTTCTGGCGCTCAGTCTTTCTATCTTGGCCAGCAGGACCCTGTAGTTTCTACCCAGGACAAGCTTTTCGGCCTTTACTTCCGGGAACAGATTCAACAACCTCCTGCTGCCCACAACCACATCCGCCTCCTGGATGCGCCTGAGTCCCCCCACGGTCATGTGGCTGATATTACCGGGTCCGCAGCCTATTACGGCTACGTTGTTCTTAATCCTTTTTGCCAATCTGCCGCCCCTCTAGAAATGCCTATTACGTCCATCTGCATGTCAAATAACACAACCCCCGTTCCCACCCCGGGACCGAGAAGGTCTCTGGCCTTGCGCTCAATTATATTCGCTACATCTACCATCATAAAGAGTTTATCTCTTTTTTTTAGCTGTTGTATGATGCCTTCAACCGTGGAAGAGTCTTTGACGGCCTCAACGATGGGCCCTTCCAGGCCACTGTCTTTGAGGATTTGTGTCACAATGTCCATGGCCGGTGGCGATTTTGAACTATGGGTATCCAGGTCGCCGCGGGCGAATTTCGCAAGTTTACCCGGATGACCGGCCAGTATTATCCTGGAAAACTCTTTCCTGCCGGCCTCGGTAAGCATGAATCCCAGGTAGTTGCTAATCTGAACGACCTGCTCCGCGGGCACCTTAAACCTTCGCAGGAACGCCTTCTCTCCCAGGTTGCCGGGTACAAGGATTATGGTCTCATGACCCATGGCCCTGGCCACATCCAGGGCGCATACGAGGGAGGTCTTGAGGGCATCAACGGACATGGGCCTTACGATACCACTGGTGCCTATTATCGATATCCCACCCAGGATGCCAAGCCGCGGGTTAAAGGTCTCTTCCGCTATCTCTCTCCCCCGGGGTACAGAGATGGTGGCCTTCAGGCCCATAAGCTCTTGCCCAAGAAACTCGGTTACCGCGTCTCTTATCATCGTCCTGGGCACGGGGTTTATGGCCGCCTCACCGGGCGGTACCCTGAGTCCGGGTTTAGTAACCCTGCCGACACCTTCACCGCCCTCTATGGTGACACCTTTTTCCTGACATTCTTCCACCCGGGCGAATATCAGGCACCCGTTTGTAACGTCCGGGTCGTCTCCCGCATCCTTCCTGACGGCGCACCGGGCGAATTCGCCCGGCTTGAGGGTCTTCTCCCGTATCTCCAGTCTTGCGGTTATGCCGGAGGGGGTGGCGACCTCCACACTATCGGGTATGAGACCCGTTGTAAGTCCCAGTGCCGCCGCCCGCGCGGCACCCGCCGCACAGGTGCCGGTGGTGAAACCATGTCTAAGCTCGATCAGCGTCCTTGCTCCTCGGCCATCCTTAGAAGGGCATTCACCGCGGCCACGGCCACGGTACTCCCACCCTTCCTGCCACGGTTTGTGATAAAAGGTATTGAGGACTTCTCCAGTTCTTCTTTACATTCCACCGCACCCACAAAACCGACCGGTATGCCGATTATAAGGGCAGGTTTCATTGCACCTTCATCTACCAGCCTGATAACCTCCATCACGGCCGTTGGCGCATTACCGATGGCTATTATGCCCCCCGTTATAGTGCCCGCGGCGGCCCGCATGGCGGCAGCCGATCTGGTGCTCCCGTTAGATTCGGCCTCACGCACGACTCCCGGGTCCGATATCTTGCAAATAACCTCACAGCCAAAGCGATGGAGAATCTTCTTGTCTATCCCGGCCTGTACCATGGTGACATCGGTCAGAATCGGCCTGCCTTCCTTTACGGCCTTAACGCCGGCGGCCACTGCATCGGGATGAAACACCAGGGTCCCGGCAAAATCCGGATCCCCGGTGGTGTGGATTATCCTCTGTACGACCGGCCAAAAATCCTTGGGGAATTGTTTAAGGTCTACCAGCTCGCTGAGTATCCTGAAGCTTTCTTTCTCGATCTCCTGCGGTCTCAGCCGGATATTTCTTGTTCCGGCGGCAACCTCGCCGTTACCGGTTACACCCTCTATCCTTTCCACCACCATTCCGGCAATTCTGTTATCCATGCCAAGGTGCCGCGTTAATACTATTTCCACGTCCGGGTGCTTTAATCTTTGTTTCTCTATCTCTTCGGGTATGTCCCTGAGCATATGGTTGCCCGGAAAAAGCAGTAGTGGTACGACCACCACCTTTTGGGCTCCCCTGCCGATGACACCCTCAACCGCGTCGGAAATA
>JAZGAY010000132.1:0-3446 GCA_036475985.1 Candidatus Brocadiales bacterium | reverse complement strand
ATTGCAGTTACTTTATGATTTTAACGGGCTGCTGAAGTAAATCTGCGGCATGTAAGATTTTTCCCTTCAGCCGGCTGCAGGCGCGCACGCGGAGATGTTGGGGATGATGATTGTGCGGGCGTATTTTGACAAGAAGGGCGAGCGCAGGAGGAAGATAATAATCCCCGATTCGGCCCACGGCACAAACCCCGCATCTGCTGCAATCTCCGGCTTTGACGTGGTTGAGGTAAAGTCAAACGCGCAGGGTCTTGTAGATATCGACGCCCTGAAAGGGTTAATGTCGTCCGACGTAGCGGCCCTCATGATTACAAACCCGAATACTCTGGGACTGTTCGAGCGGGAGATACTGGATATTTGCCATCTCCTCCACCGGGCGGGTGGCCTGGTGTACTGTGACGGTGCAAACATGAACGCCATGCTGGGCAGGACAAGGCCCGGCGATATGGGTGTAGATTTGTTGCATCTCAATCTACACAAGACATTCACCGCACCTCACGGAGGCGGCGGGCCGGGCTCAGGACCCCTCGGTGTTACTGAGGCATTACGACCTTTCCTGCCGGTACCCAGTATCGAAATGAAGCACGGAACGTATGTGCCCAATTACAATCTTCCCGATTCCATCGGGAGAATAAAGCCATATTACGGCAATATAGGCGTAATAATAAGGGCCTACTCCTACGTTCTTTCCATAGGGAAGGAGGGGCTTTCGCGGGTAAGCGAGGGCGCCGTAATAAACGCCAACTATCTAAGGAAGCGTCTCTCTAAGTATTACGACATACCTTACGCCCAGGGATGTATGCACGAGTTTGTTTTGTCGGCCAGTCGACAGAAAAAATTAGGTGTCACGGCGCTGGACATTGCAAAGCGCCTCCTCGATTATGGTTTCTACGCACCTACCATATATTTTCCCCTGATAGTAGAAGAGGCGCTGATGATAGAGCCCACCGAGACAGAGAGCAGGGAGACCCTCGATGCTCTTGCCGAGGCCTTGATAAAGATAGCCGAGGAGACGGAAAAAAATCCGGAACTTGTACGGGGCGCGCCTTATAATACACCCGTAGGGAGGCTTGATGAGGTAAGTGCTGCCAGAAAACCGGACCTCAGATGGAATTTTAGCTAACAGAATTAGCAGCGTGTTTTAGATACAAGGGTCAATACATATGAGAATCATGGTTTTGTTCATTTTTTTGGCCATCGCAGGGTGTTCATCTACAACCGACCCTGAAGGTGTGGAACTACGTGGCCCCATAAGTGACAGAGGCAACGAAAGCGTAGCGGAGTCACTCGGATCCATCCCTGAGACCGAGACGTCAGGCGTAAAGGCTGAAGTGTTTCCACCAGAACCCGGGCCGTTATTCTCAGATTGAACCAAGTTGACTGGCTGACACACGGCCGTACAGCAATGGTAATATCGGAATTAGTAACATGCATTACGGCACAAGCTGGAGAGTGATACTGGATACGGCACAGGAGGCCCCGGTCAACATGGCCGTGGATGAGGCCATCGCCAGGGTCTTGTCCGGTTCTGACAAGGAACCGGTGCCTACACTTCGCATATATCAATGGAGCGCAAATTCACTCTCTATCGGCTATTTTCAGGAGGTTGCGCGCGTAGTGAGCGCCCTTAAACTTAAGGACCCTGCGAAGAACTACCATATAGTAAGAAGGCCCACCGGCGGTTCTGCCGTCATCCATGACCGTGACCTGAGCTTCGCGCTGATTCTAAAGGGCGACAGGCCGGACATCATAGCCCTTTACTCTCTGTTAGGACGATGTGTGACCGAGGCACTGCGACAACTGGGGGTGTCTGCTGAACTTTGCAACGGTTCCGGACAAAACCCCAATAATCATTCCAGCCTCTGCATCTCACGCCACTGTCCGCATGACGTAGTACATCAGGGGAGGAAGGTTGCCGGTTATGCGGCAAGGCGGCTGCGGGGCGTTACACTCGTGCAGGGTTACGTTACACTTGTTGACGGTCTCTCTACACAGGGATTGAGCGATGCCATCATAGATGCGTTTAAAGACGTAGCAGGCGCAACCTTACTGGACGGCACACTTACAGATGAGGAAAAAGCCTTAGCCGTCGGACTGAGAGAGGAAAAATATACACGCAGGGAGTGGAATTGTAAGAGGTAGCTGTATTCGCTTGAGCCCTTCCTCGATGCCCAGACTTACCCGACCGCCGATTCCATTACTTCAAGTGCGTACTCGATGTCGTCTTCACTGACGTCATGGTGGGTTACCATTCTTCCGCGGCTGCCATATAGATGTATGGCGAGTATTCCCCTCTCTCCCAGTGCCTTGACCAACATCTGGCAATCCATCTCTTCCGTGTCATAATCAAAGCATACGATGTTTGTCTGTAAGGTCTCCAGGTCAACCGCGTCGGCACCAATTATCCCGGCAAGACCCGCGGCGAGACGGCGGGCTGTTTTGTGGTCGTCCACCATCCTCTCTATCAACGGCTCTTCTTTGAGGGCGACTATTCCGCAGGCCGCTATAACGCCCGCCTGTCTCATACTACCCCCCAACATCTTGCGGGTGGTTCTGGCCCTTTCTATAAATTCCTTTGACCCGGCGAGCACCGAACCTACCGGACAGCACAGCCCCTTGGAAAGACAGAACATCACCGTATCACAGCCTTTCGTAAGCTCTCTTACGCCCACGCCTTGAGCCACGGAGGAATTAAATATCCTTGCCCCGTCAAGGTGTATGGGTACCCCGTATTTTTTTGTCACACGAACATAACCTCTTGTGTCCTCAGGCGTTAACACAGTCCCGCCTGCAAGGTTGTTAGTGTTCTCGATTACCAGGAGAGAGGCCTTTGGAAAGTGTGGGCCCAGACTTAAAGAAGACTCTAACCCGCCGGGGTCAATGCGCCCCCTCTTGTCTGTACGCTGAGGAAGGATTGTCACACCGGCAAAGGTCGCTGTACTGCCATGGGTAAGCTTGTAGATGTGTGCGTTTTCATCACATATGACGGCTTCACCCGGACGAGTATGAACGAGTACGGCCACAAGATTGGCCATTGTACCACTGGGCAGGAAGAGTCCCGCCTCTTTGCCAAGAATGTCGGCGGCCAGCTCCTCTAGCCTACACACCGTCGGGTCGTCACCGAACCCGTCATCTCCCACCGCCGCCTTCTCCATGGCCTCCCTCATCTTCGGAGTAGGCTTAGTGACGGTGTCACTCCGCAGGTCCACTATCCTCATAGGTTTGTGTATTCTCGGACTTTATTACCTCGTCGGTAAGGCTCTCGTAGTCCTTCGCCCCGGCGCTTCCCGGAGCATATAGATGTATCGGTAACTCTGATATGGGGCACTCCGCCAGCCTTACGTTCTCCCTGATGACGGTCTCAAAGACCTTGTCTCCAAAATGCTCACGCAGCTTATCTACCACCTCACGGCTCAGGTTTGTTCTGCCGTCGTACATACAGGCTATGA
>JAZGAY010000131.1:0-2725 GCA_036475985.1 Candidatus Brocadiales bacterium | reverse complement strand
TGTCACCAGGATGTGGCGTAGTCTTGTAAAGCCAGGTCTGTATGCTGTTTACCGTAAAGGAGTTTACTTGTCTGGCAAAGTATTTCGGATTAATGGCAACGCTGTCTCCCGCCGGCGGGTTAACGCTCTCATACTGGTAGTAAGTGTCAAGATATCCACCAAACCTTAGACCCTCAAAGCCACCGGAGACTTTGGCTAGCGAGGACATCTCTTTGTAGGTAAGGGGTCCTGGCAAAATCGGGGCAAGCGTACCTGTCTCTAAAAGTGTTTTGAACTTTTCAATCTCTCTATCTGTAAGGTCAGCGGCGGAAACCTGCGGGGACTGAAATAAGAATGCTGCCAGGGCTAATATGCTTGTAAGGGTCCAGACTAATATGTGACTTGCTCCCCGTTTTAGTACCAGTATTTAAGTTAGTCCTATCTCGTGGCCCGAGCGTGTTATACTCCCTTAACCACCTCTCTACAAGGACTTTTGCCTCCCGCAGTGCCTCAAATACTAACATTAAAACTGGACCGGTTTAAGGGGGGGGGCAGGTCACCTTCCCTTAGCTCATAATCCTAAAGAAGAAGGTTTAAACTATATATAACGTGCTTATCTTATATATGGTATAAGCACTATATACTGTAGTAATACGCTGACAACCCTACCATTGCACGCCATGTCTTATATTTTTTTGTATTTCTTCTAGATACAAAATCCACTAGAATTTTATATCAGCAATAGTTTGAGAAGGAGCGCATCATTTTCTTGAGGAGGGCATAAAATGTCAGAAAAGAGCCTGTTTTGCGGAAACAACAGACCGGCAGACCCATCGAACATGACGGAGGCCGAGAAAAAACACACCCCCACTATCGACTGTCCGGATACGGTGAAGGCGGGGGAGCCTTTTAAGGTGACCATCAAGGTCGGCGAGATTCCCCACGTGATGGAAGAGGGGCATCACATCCAGTGGATATGTGTACATTCCGGCGAAAACTTTAACGCCTGCCTTAACCTTACCCCGGTATTCACCAGGGCGGAGGTGACGGTAACCCTGGTAAAAGGCGGCGCACACAAGACTTCCACGCTGAGGGTCATAGAGCGGTGCAATCTGCACGGGCAGTGGGAGGCGACCAGGGAGATCAAGGTAACCGAATAAATGCTTATGGCGAATTCAGCGCCCGGCTACTCTGCTCTATTAATATGTAGTATTACGCTTGCCGTACTGGTATTGGGCGTATCCGGCCTTGCCGCAGAGACAAAAAAGGTCGATGCAGGGAAGATTTATGTCAATCATTGCGCGAAATGCCACGGCAAGCTGGGTAAACCCACAAAGAGGGGGCTGGGTCTCGGCGCGCCAAGTTTCTCGGACCACTCATGGCAGGCATCCATCACGGACGAGCAGATAATCGAGGCCATAACCCACGGCAAGAACAAGATGCCCGGCTGGCGGAAGGTCCTCAACCCCGAAGAGATAAAGGCCGCCGCCCGGTGGGTCAGGGTTTTTGACAAGAAGAGACGTTAAGGCCCTGCATCTACATATAGCCGGGCGTATTACAGCTTCAGATTCTTGAGGTGTACGGCGGCCTCTCTGGTCTTTTCTATGCTCGGGACCAGGGCAAACCTCACAAAGCCGTCACCCGGATTATGCCCTGAATCCGTGGGGTCACTGAGCCATGCCCCCGGGGTGGTAACGATGGCCACCTCAGGGTCGAGCAACCTGGTCGCAAAGTCTACGGAACTCATCCCGTCCGGCACCTTCTGCCATATATAAAGCGTCGCCTCGGGCGTGCAGTCCGGAAGCCCGGCCTGGGTGAAGGCCTCGACCAGAATGTCCCGCTTTTCCCTGTACTCGTTGCGCAGCTCCTTTACATGCTCTTCATCGCCAAGGGCGACTATGGCGGCGTCCTGTATAAACGTGGCGGTGCCGGAGTCTACGTTGGTCTTTATCTCCTTGAATATGTCCACCAGACGCCTGTCGCCGGCGACCCAGCCCACGCGGTAGCAGGTCATGGCGCTGCGTTTTGAGAGCGAATGGAACGCGATGACCCCTTCCCTCGTGACCTCAAGGATGCTCGGTGGCGGGTTGTCGGAGAAATAAATCTCCGTATACGCCTCGTCAGAGGCGATGACGATATTGTGCTTGTGGCCGAATGCCGCCACCTCTTCGAGAAAGCTCATCGGCGCGTTCACGGCGCAGGGGTTGCTGGGATAGTTTATCCACATAATCTTCGCCCTCTTGAGCACCTTCTTCGGTATGGCGTTAAGGTCGGGCAGGAAGTGGTTCTCCGGCAGCAGAGGCACGAAATACGGCACCCCCTCCGCAAACAGGGTACCCCTGGCGTAAGGGGGATATCCCGGCGTCGGGATTATGACGTAATCGCCCTGGTCGACCAGTCCTTCGGGGAAGTTAAAGACCGCCTCCTTCGAGCCCATTGTGGAAGAAATCTCGGTCTCGGGGTCCAGACTCACCCCGAATCTCCCCTGCATCCATTTGCCTATGACCTCGCGGTATTCTTTAGTCCCTGCGTAGCTGGGGTAGCCCGAACTCTTTCTGATATCGATGGCCATCTGAGCGGCCTGTCTCACAAGGCCCGGTGTGGGGGACGTCGGGTCGCCAACACCGAAGTCGATGGGCGAGATGCCCTGCTCCTTGAGCCTTGCCACCTGTGCGTCCACCTCCGCAAAGGCGTACGAGGAGATGGACGATAATCTCTGAGACGGTTTTATCTCTGTCATGCCGGT
>JAZGAY010000130.1:0-3759 GCA_036475985.1 Candidatus Brocadiales bacterium | reverse complement strand
GGAGGTTTACGTGACGACGCGGGTGAAGAATGTCGTGGATGTGATTGATACCCGGGAAAAGAAGGTGGTGGCCACCATCACAGTGGGGAAAGATCCTCACGGCATTGTCGTGAAACCGTAAGGCTGTCTGGCTGTCAGCGGGCTGCCGCCGGGAATGGGTGTTCCACCCGCATCCCGGCAGCAGCGCCATCATTAAGGGCCATCTGTCCTACCACACGATTGCACGGTCGGGGATCTTCTCGGTGAGCCCGCTACGATGACCCGCACCGCCGTATCCCAGTTGGCGAGAGATGTTCTTCGCTGCTTGTTTGATCAGTTTTACATAGCTCTTAAGCTTATGGAGTCCCATCTGGCTCTCTGTTCCTGTCAGTCCGACTGCCGCCTCTACTTTGCCCGCCGTATTAAAGATCGGCGCGGCGATACACTTAACGTCGAGGCTGTTCTCACTTTGATCCAGGGCGTAGCCGGCGGACCTGACCCTTGCGAGTTCTAAGAATAATTGCCTCGGCGAGGTTATGGTCTTGGGAGTCTGTTTGGGTAATCCTTTTTCTCTGATGATCTCCTCCACGGCTTCCTGTGGCAAATAAGCGATCAACGACTTGCCCACCGCCGTACAATGCACATCCAACCGCCGTCCTACCCAGGTGTTCATCTTTATGAACCCTGGCTTGTCTATTTTTTCTATGTAGACCACCTCGTTCCCGTCCAGGATCGCGAGATGGCCGGCCAGACCGGTTTTATCCACCAGTTCTTGCAATATGGGTAAGACGATATCCTGCAGCTCCATGCTACGCAGACCTTGGCTACCGATGCTGAAGAGCTTAGCGGTTAGACGGTATTTTCCCGAGGAATCGTTTCTGTACAAATAGCCTCGCTGGTCCAAGGTCCGCAAGATGTAACTGGCAGTGCTCTTAGGGAGCTTTAGTTTCCTGCTAACCTCCGAGTTGCTCAGCCCCTTTCTGCTCTGGCTGATCAGCTCAAAGATAGTTAAGGCACGGTCAATAGAGGTGACCGGGTTCATTATAGGCACTTTGCTCATCCAGATCCCTCCTGGAATAGCGTCTGTTCAACATTATGAACTAAAAGTTTTGGAGTCAAGCAATAATTTCTTGACTTGACCTGCCGGATGGATTATTAAGTTGTCCTGAGCTTGGAACATATGTTCAGAATACTGAACAAGCGATAGGCCAAAATGGAGAGCCAAGAAGGAGATAGCGATGCCTAACCGTGATCACGACAGCATTTCAGAGACACAAGAGAGCTGGCAAACCAACAGGCGCTGGAAGGGAGTCACCCGCCCTTACACCGCGGAGGATGTCTTCAGGCTACGTGGTTCCGTTCAGATGGAACACGGTTTCGCGGGAATCGCAAAAATGGGCGCAGAAAGACTGTGGCATTTGCTACATACCGACGACTACGTTCCAGCACTGAGCGCCATAGATGGCATTCAGGCCGTACAGCAGACGAAAGCCGGATTGAAAGCGATCTACTGCAGTGGATGGCAGGCTGCGGCAGGCGCGAATAACGCTAAGAAGATGTATCCGGATCAAAGCCTGTATCCTGTGGACAGCGTTCCCGCTCTACTTCAGGAAATCAACTCTGCTTTGCAGAGACAAGATGAGATAGATAGGTCTGAAGGCCGCAGTGATCTCTATTGGTTTCTACCCATCATCGCAGACGCAGAGGCCGGTTTTGGCGGCAATTTAAACGTCTTTGAATTGATGAAGTCTATGATTGAAGCGGGCGCCGCAGCTGTACACTTTGAAGACCAAAACTCATCCCTCAAAAAATGTGGTCACATGGGTGGGAAAGTCCTTGTGCCAACAATGGAATTTATCCAGAAGCTCATCGCCGCAAGGCTGGCGGCCGATGTGGAAGGTGTTCCAACGGTTCTCATTGCAAGGACAGATGCCAACGGGGCCCACCTGATCACCAGTGATATCGATGAAAGGGATCGAAGGTTCTTGACAGGTGGAAGGACACCAGAGGGTTTCTTCATGATGAGAGGGGGGCTAGATGCTGCAGTTGCCAGGGGGCTAGCATACGCGCCTTATGCAGATATGCTCTGGTGCGAGACATCGGAGCCGAATTTGAACGAAGCTAAAAAATTTGCAGAAGCGGTCCTGACTCAATTTCCGGAAAAACTGCTGGCCTACAATTGCTCACCTTCCTTCAACTGGAAGCATAAATTGGATGATCGCGCCATCGCCAAATTCCAGAGAGAGCTTGGTACCATGGGATACAAGTTCCAATTTGTCACTCTATCGGGATACCATTCCGAGAGCGAAGCCATGTTCAGACTCGCTCTCGATTATGTGCGTCGGGGTATGACTGCCTATGCTGAACTCCAGCAAAGAGAATTTGAACTGGAAGAGTTTGGCTATGAAGCTGTCAGGCATCAGAAGTCTGTGGGCGCAGGATATTTTGATAGGATAGCGGAGCTGATTATAGGCCGAGCCTCGCCAACCCTGGCTCTCAAGGGCTCGACCGAAGAGGAGCAATTCAGTGCTGTGGCCCCATTACCGGGAAGGCAAATCTCGGCCGTACGGAAGCGATAGGGAACAAATGATCAAGACTCAATGGTCCGTAAAGAGACGAAAACATCATAGAAAACCTTTTGATCCAGAAGATTGCCTGGAGAGCCATAGGACAGGACTCATCTCAGTACATACTGTGGAGGTTGGGAAAAAGTATCCCATGGTGGCGACAAAGCAAACGTACCTCTGCACCACCTGCATGTGGGAGTGTCATATTTTCTTAGGAGTCTTCCCGAGATTGGCTCGTGACTATGCTGCTCAGCCTCCCGCAGAGAACTCCTCTGGGGCCCGATCCCAGTAACGTGCACCCAAGGGTTTTCAAGGCCCTCTCCGCGCGTGTGGTTGGCCTTTTGAATACCGAGTTCTTTAAAGTCATGGAAGAGAACAAGCAGATGCTAACCATTTCAGATTCTTACCGCATGTATCTCGTTTGCCTGAGCACCTTGCTCGATAAAATATAGTTTTCACCCAAAGCTGAACGGCCCCTGAGCACGCCTGGAGAACGGGTACGCGTCTTTCCGCTCGTCCATAAAGTCATATCCCAGTTGCGAACCCTGTCACTCAGTAACGTGGGCGTCGGTTGAGAGGAAGATAATGTCTAAACTGCCATGTCATTTTTCATTTGACAAGAGCGGTCGGTATGCTGTACGGGGTAGAGTATTGGGCGGGTGAGCAGTTAAGGAGGTAAACCCGATTACCCCAGCCTGCGGGTGGCCAGCTTTAGATATCATTTACCAACACTGCAGAATGGTCAAAGCCGAGCTCGTGGGAGAGCGTCTGGAGGTTGACCCATGTCTCTTAAGACATATACACCCGAAGACAAATATGCCGATGTTCCCTATGAGAAGAAGGAGCGTCTCTTCTCAGAGGTAAAGAACGATCCCCGCTACAAGGATTACCTTTTTGGCTGCTATGAGTGTGGGATTTGTGTGGCGGTCTGCCCCTCAGCACGCTTCTATGATTTCAGCCCCCGCAAGATTACCCAGGGCCTCGCTCGAGAGGACATCAATCTTTTCTACGAGCACCTCAACGACTCGGTCTGGGACTGCTCCCAGTGCTTCTCCTGCCTGAAATGCCCGCGAGGGAATAATCCCGGGGGCCTGATTACCATCATGCGGGAGGTTTCGGTCAAAAACGGACTAGGTAGCGCGCAGCAGGCCCTGGAAGGCTATAGCCGAATCATTTTCAAGATCATGACCACCGGGACGCAGGTCTCTCCTGA
>JAZGAY010000013.1:0-3035 GCA_036475985.1 Candidatus Brocadiales bacterium | reverse complement strand
ACCTTCTTGGCGATCATCTCCGGTTCTTTGGCCGTCACCTCTTCCTCTTCGGTCGGTGCCTCCTCTTCCTTCACTACCACGAGTTTCACCTGTGCTACGGTCGCGTCCAGGTCATCTTGGGCTATCTTTACGCCGGAGGGGAGCTCTATGTCCTTCAGCGCCAAATGGTCCCCAATGTCGAGTTTTAATACGTCTGCAGTAAGCTTCTCCGGGATGGCCGTGGGCAGACACTTCACCTCGACCGACCTCAGTACTTGCTCCAGGGTGCCGCCTTGTGCGACACCGACCGGGTTGCCGCGGAGTTCAATGGCTACCTCCAGGGTGATCTCCTCGTCCATGGCCACACGGATAAAGTCGGCGTGGATTATTTTGGTGCCTAGCGCGTCAAACTGCATTTCCTTTACAAGCGTGTCTTGCTCCTTGTTGTCGCAAGCGATGCGGAACATCTTGGCGCCTGCCTGCAGGGCTGTCTTAAATTCCTTCTCCGGAATATATACGGACAGTGTATCTTCTTTGTGTCCGTATATGATAGCCGGGACCTTACCTTCACCCCTCAGTCGCCGGCTGGCGCGTGTTCCAAGTCGTGTCCTTTTTTCTGCCTGTAAGACAGGATTAGCCATTTTGCTTCTACCTCCACTATCAAAACTAAACGAACATGGCGCTGATGGATTCGTTGGTGTGTATCCTCCTGATGGCCTCGCCCAGGAGCCCTGAGATGGTTAGAACGGTGATCTTGCCCCCCAGCGGTTTCGTCCTCCCGTCCAGTGGGACGGTATCGGTAACCGCCACTTCCTTTATAGGGGCCTTGTCAAGTTTCTCGGAAGCTCCGCCACAGAGCACAGGGTGGGTCGTACCAACGTATATGTCGTTTGCGCCCTTTTCCTTGAGTACCCTTGCCGCCTGCGCTATGGAGCCGCCGGTGGCTATTATGTCGTCAATCATAATGATGTTCTTGCCTTTCACCTCGCCTATGACAAAGCCCACTTCCGTCTCTTCAGGGCCTACCCGGCGTTTATCTACCACGGCCATCTTTATGTTGAGTTTCCTTGAGTATGCCCTCGCAATCTTTATACCGCCCACGTCCGGAGACACTACTATCGCATTAGGAAGGTTGAGCGACTTATAGTGTTCGCAAAGCACTGGAAATGCAAAGATGTGGTCGACCGGTATGTCGAAAAACCCCTGGATCTGCGCTGCATGGAGGTCCATGGCCAACGCCCTGTCCACACCGGCTTTGCATATGAGGTTTGCCACCAGTTTGGCCGTTATAGGCACGCGACCTTCGTCCTTTCTGTCCTTTCTGGCGTAGCCGTAGTAGGGTATTACCGCAGTAATCCTGGCCGCGGAGGCCCTCTTGATACAGTCGATAGTTATGAGGAGTTCCATCAGGTTCTCATTAACCGGCGGACAGATTGACTGCACCACGAAGACGTCCGCCCCCCTTATATCCTCGTTTATCTTCAGGTTTATCTCGCCGTCGGGAAAACGACCGACATAGGCATCCCCGAGCGGGATATTCAGGTATTCGCATATCTTATTGGCCAGGTCAGGATTGGAATTACCGGTAAAGATTTTCAGATTGTCCAGACCTTCGATCAATGTCTTTTGGTCCATCCAGTGTTCACCTCAATTTTCGGTAAGAATTTCCTTATAACTGCCTGCTAAAAGAACCACTCTTAGATACTTATACTTAAATCTGCCGAACACCTGCGTATCACCTCTGCGCCCCCACGGCAATCTCAGAGACCCTTTTCAGGTCTTCCTGGGAATTCACCCCCAGTATCTCATTGGGGTCGGACACGGTAAAGGCTTTTACCCTCTTGCCCATGTTGTGAAGAATTTCTATTGCCTGGGTCAGATAGTATTCTCCCTTATTGTTGTTAGGGGTGAGTTGTTCCACGGCCTCTAGGAGCGGGGCTGTACGGAAGAAATATATCCCTGAGTTCACCTCCTCTATCCGGGCCTCTTCCCCGGTAGCGTCCAGTTCTTCAACAAGCATTCTCACGTGGCCTTGCGCGTTCCTCACGACGCGACCGTAGCCCTTGGGGTCGTTGAGGTGCGCGGTCACCAATGTCGCGTCGGAACGGCTCTCCCGGTGCGTCTCTCGAAGGGCCCTTATGGTATCGGGTCTTACCAGGGGGCTGTCCCCGGGGAGTACCACTATATTCTCTGGCATATCCTGAGGGCAACTCTCCAAAAAAGCGCACGCAACCTTCAGAGCATCGCCAGTACCCAGTTGCCGGGGCTGCTCTACCAAATCCACTCCGAGCCCTTCCAGTACCTCGGCAACCTCATCTTTCTTGTGTCCAACGACCACCAATACCCTTGAGATGCCCGCCTTTCTTACTGCCTCCACTACCCACTTTATCATAGGTACGCCGCATAGTTCAGCAAGCACCTTCGGGCCCCCGGACTTCATCCTGGTGCCCTTGCCCGCGGCAAGGATAACGGCTACTTCACCTCTTGAGTTCATTTTCCAAGTTCTAAGAAAGCTACCCGGGGAGGATTCGAACCTCCACTGAGAGATCCAAAATCTCTAGTGCTACCATTACACTACCAGGTATTCCTCAGCCAACCAGTACGGCCCCTTTACTGGCTGAGCTGACAAGCCGGGCATATTTGGCAAGATAGCCGGTTGCCTGGGATGCGGGGGGCGTCCACTTTTTCTTGCGCTTCTGGAGGACCTTTTCCGGTACGTTCAGCTCCAGGCGGCGGTTAGGTATGTCTATAGAGATTTCATCGCCTTCTTCAACCAGCGCTATAGGACCTCCCACCATGGCCTCGGGGCTTACGTGTCCAACACATGGCCCCCGGGTGCCGCCCGAGAACCGTCCGTCTGTAATAAGTGCCACGGAGGTTTCGAGTCCCATCCCCACCAACGCTGCAGTGGGTGATAGCATCTCCCTCATCCCCGGGCCGCCCTGCGGTCCCTCGTATCTTATTACCACCACGCTTCCAGGGTCAATCTCTTTATTCATTACGGCCTTCATTGCCCCTTCTTCTCTGTCAAAGACCCTGGCGCGGCCCTTGAAACA
>JAZGAY010000129.1:0-3403 GCA_036475985.1 Candidatus Brocadiales bacterium | reverse complement strand
ATTGCTTAAAAATAAAAAGGGACTTGTCCGCTTGGCGGCAATTTTAACCTTGATATTGACACCCTCGGAGAGAGCCGTTGAACTTCTTATACCATTACTTAAAGATAAAAAGAAATTTGTCCGCGCGGCGGCAACGGCTGGGCTCGGTTCCTCACGCTCAGAGAGAGCCGTTGAACACCTCACACCACTACTTAAAGATAGAGAGGTATTTGTCCGCAGGGTAACGTGTGAAAGTTTGGGTATGATAGGTTCAGATGGTGGTGTTGAACACATCATTCCACTACTCAAAGATGAAGATATAAGTGTACGCAGGGCAGCTGCTGGGGCTCTGGGCGAGCTTTCTAGAAAACTGAAAGAAGACGACTTGTTCAGCCTAGTTAAAAGGCTCCATAAGGTGGGTCAGGAGGAAGCCGTGGACAAAATAAAAAAGGTTCAAGGGAGGCGGTTTCTAAAGATACTTTGTCCTGAGTTGTCTCGTCAGGGCTAAACGTGCGAGGTAAACTCGTACGGTACATATAAACTTTATATGGAGGGGGGAAGATATGGCGGAAGAGATTCAAGGTCTGAGGGTGGCGGCGGAGCTTGCGGCCATAGCGGCGCGCACCGCGCCAAAGTCCAGGGGTGAAGATTTCGTAAAGGTAGCGATAGTGGAGGGTGAGGAACTCAGGCGGCTGGCCGACGCCATGGTGGATTACGGTGAGAAGAAGGGGAAGAAGGGGTTTGACAGGGACGGCGGCAACGTGCGCGATTCCGGTGCCATGCTCCTTATCGGCCTTAAGGACGCCACGCCTCTGGGCCTGAACTGCGGGGCCTGCGGCTTCCCGACCTGCGACGAGCTCAAGGCAAAAGAAGTCGAAGAGTTTAAGGGCCCGCAGTGCGCCTGGAGACACCAGGATCTCGGCATAGCCGTGGGCTCGGTCGTAAAGACCCTGAGCATACACAACATAGACAACCGTATCATGTACCGCGCCGGTGTGGTGGCCAGAAAGTACGGCTTCTGTGACTGGGACATGGTCATGGGCATACCCATGTCCGTCACGGGCAAGAATATATTCTTCGACAGGAAGGCCTAGTTATATCACCGCGCATAACAATTATAGTAAAGCCCTATGAACACACTTTCCGGTAAGAAGGTCTTAGTGACATCGGGCCCTACCAGGGTGCCACTGGACGACGTGCGCTTTATAAGCTCGAGGTCGTCGGGCAGGCTTGGTGCGGAGATAGCGCGCGAGCTCCTGTCCCGCGGGGCCAGCGTTACCTTTATCCACGGCACGCTCAGCGCGACGCCCGACGTTAAAGGTGAAGAGGTGCGTCTCATTGAGGTGGAGACGGTTGAGGAATTGATAACGGCCGTTGAGGGACTGAGGGGCGAGGAATTTGACGCGATAATCCACGCCATGGCGGTGTCCGACTTTGCGCCTGAAACCAAAAGAAGTGGAAAGGTCTCAACACGGGAAGAGGAGGCATGGGAGATAAGGCTGGTCAGGACGCCCAAGGTGATAAGGCTCATCAGGGAGGTCTGGCCCGGTTCCGTGCTTGTGGGCTTTAAGCTTGAGGCCGGCGGGAGCAGGAAAGAATTATTGGTCGAGAAGGCTCGCGACCTGATATCGAGCTCGGGCGCAGACATCGTGGTGGTCAACGACCTCGCCGAGATTACCGGGGACCGGCACGTGGCCCATATTGTTTCCAAGACGGACGAGGTTACCCATACCGCCCATAGCAAAAGGGAAATAGCCGCAAAACTGGTGAGACTTGTGGAAAGGGGCCTTGCTACGGTACCCGACACCTCATAAAAAAACCTCAGAAACCCTTTACGAATTTTATATCAAAATCGGCTACGTCTCTGGTATTGACACCGTAGAGCGTGATTTTAAACGGCCTGGTTGAGCTGGCAAACATGCCCGTAATGTTCAGCACGTTATCGCCGAGTGTCTTGCCCTTTTTATCGTATGCAACTACCTTGATAAGCACGAACTGATAGTCCCTCCCCCCGCTGTTTTCCAGATCCCCGGTGAAGATGGTATTTTCGACTATGCTCTTATACTCCAAATTGCTGACGTAAAACCCGTGCCCTATGTCTATAAGCTTCTTCGCCGCCTTTTTCTTGGCGTCGCCTTTTTTGGGCCTTACTGCCCTTGGCGCCTCACGGCGGGCCGGCGCACCCTTCTCCAGTGCCTTCACCCGCCTGCCCAGGTCCTCTACCTTCACCATAAGCTCTTGCAAGGTCGCTTCCATGGCAGTAATCTTCTCCATAATCCTGGCCTGAGAATCGTCGGCTCTCAACGAGCCCAAAGGACCCAGAAGCACGAAGAGACACAACACTGCCACAGGCAGGTTAAATCTCCAGCCGGTATTGTTTCTGTCCATATGCCCTATACACATCCTTACGGCCTCTCAGTTCCCAAGCAGCACTATTCTCCTTTATTCACCCCTCATGTAACGGAAGTCATACTTGGTAATCCAGTTGGCCTTGGGACCCTTTACCGTCACCTCAAAGGGCCTGGTTTCACCCACCTCAAAATCAGTTATCTTAAATGCCTTAGTACCTATCATCTTATCATTCTCACCAAACGCTACTATCTCAAACTCGGCTAGCTCTCGCGGCGCGGAGCCGTTGTTCGTTATTTGACCCGTAAAGACCGTACCCTTCGGGGTAGTCTCATATGCCATGTTCTTGACGTTAAACCCTTCCCCCAAATACATTTTTCCCACCTCGAACCGTGCTTGTACGGGAGGTGGAGGGGTGTAAGGTTCGCCGCCGGCCGGCCCGTGTGCCAGAGAAGGTGGGGACTCCTCAAGTTTCGTAATCCTTTCCTCTGTTTCCTCCATTCTTATGGTAAGCCGTTCGCTCATTCCCCCCACTTCTCTGGCGAGGAACTTGAATGCATCTTCAAGTTCTATTATCTTCTCCAGGAGCTTTATAGCAAAGAGGTCGTCAACCGGCACCGGTTCCAACTGCTCCAAAGACGCGTTGCCGGCAGATTCCTGCTCTGCAGGTTGTGATTCGGCAGGACTTTCTTCAAAGGCGGGTTTTATCACTTCTTCAAAGACCGTATCCTCTGTTGCCTGCGGGCCTTCGGACGGTGGTTGTTCCTCTCCCATCGCCGCAAAAGGTAGGACGGTCAGGAACGAAAAGACACACAGTACCGACACGGTGAGCCAGAGTATCTTCTCGAACGGTTTTATCGACCCATATGCGAGGTGCATTGTCTTCGCCCCTTGTCTTACAACACCCCTGCCAACAAGTAAAGATACGTTTGATAGTAATTACTAATCGTGCTCACATGATATCATACAACATACCCTGGAGTAAAATACTATCATCGGTTAATAAAACAACTTTTTCGGAACAACATAAACGACGAATGACGCACTGACAGACGGATTTTATATAGACATCCCC
>JAZGAY010000128.1:0-8121 GCA_036475985.1 Candidatus Brocadiales bacterium | reverse complement strand
TGTCGTACTGGCTGTAGCGGTGGTCTTCACACCCGCTAGTATACACAAGAGCGGCTACCCAAGGCCAGAGGTTATGTGGGAGTCAGGGACACAGAAGACATCAAAAAACCTCGAACTCCGGGAAGCGGAGGTTGTTCTTATCGGCGATTTCCTGCAGCCTCCGGTCGAGTTTAACATAGTCTTCTCTCGACCTTATGCTGGAGAACTTGCTGTACAGCACTTTCTCCTCTTTCTCGGAGATATACGGCGAACAGATAGTGATGGCCTGATGTATATGGAGGATGGCGTTGTTCTTGTACTCGGACGACAGACGGCTTATCTGGAAAAAGACCAGCAGGGCCAGTATCATCACCGTTAATGCGTATAAGAACGTTTTCAGCCGTCTCCGTAGGTGGTCATAGCCTTCAGAGGCGTCTTTGGGATTGCCCGGGCTCATCTTCTTTGACATAAATATCCTTGCCGCGATTAATATAGTCGCGAGAAACACCGCGAACACGGTCTCATGCAGGCTGTAGTATGAAGAGATACTGTAGTTCTGGCTGAAACCCATCCCTACCTCACGGTACATGGCGTCCACGTACTTGTCTTTCCCCAGGGTCGTTATTGTAACCGAGACCTCGCTGAAGTATCCAAAGAGGGGGTCCCTGACGTTCTCCCAGGCGGCACTGCCAACGGCGCCGGCGAGTATGGCGATGACAAGGCCGATAATAATCTTAGGCATATTATCCAGGCTCCAGGTGAACATTTAGCAGACTCCTTTTTCGTCCTCGGGACGGTATGGTTATTCTCTCAGGATGTGGGCCACAGGCAGCTTGAGATACAGAAACGGTACGAAGCCCTCAAGACTCGGGATGACGGCCGCATTGCCGGGCCGCAATCCTCTCAAAGAATTTTCAGGCCCAGTTCCTTCAACTGCTCGGCGTCGATGCCGGCGGGCGCGTCGGTCAGGAGGCATGTGGCGCGCTGGGTCTTCGGGAATGCAATGACCTCTCTTATGTCGTCAAGCCCGAGTAACATGGCCACCACCCTGTCGAACCCGAGGGCTATGCCACCGTGTGGCGGCGCGCCGTATTTTAAGGCCTCGAGCAGGAAACCGAATCGCTCCCCTGCGGTGGCCTCGTCTATGTCCAGTAGTTTAAATACGCGTCTCTGGAGTTCGGGGTCGTGTATCCTTATGCTCCCCCCGCCCAGTTCTACCCCGTTGAGCACCACGTCATAGGCCCGCGCGTGCACCTCAAGCGGTTTTTCCTCCATGATAGGCACGTCTTCGAGCCGGGGCGAGGTGAATGGGTGGTGGATGGAGACGTTCCGCCCCAGTGTCTCGTCATATTCAAGGAGCGGGAAGTCTGTTATCCAGGTAAAGGCGTACTCGTCTTCCTTTGCGAGGCCGAGTTTCCTTGCCAGATGTGTCCTCAACTGCGACAGTGATTGAGAGACTACCTTCTCCCTGTCGGCGACGAATAGCAGTAAATCTCCCGTGGCGGCGTCCAGTAGTTCTTTCATCTGTGACTGTTGTTTCTGGTCAAAAAACTTTGCGATAGGCGAGCTGAGGCCGCCGTCTTCTACTTTGAACCATGCCAGCCCCTTTGCGCCGAATTCACCCACGAAGGCCGTAAGCTCGTCCAGTTCCTTCCTTGAGAATTTACTGCAGCCCCTGACGTTAATGCCCCTGACAATACCGCCCCTTTCTACCACGTCGCGGAAGGTCCTGAATTCGCCATCGGCGACCAGGTCGGTAATCTCTTTGAGGCAAAGGTCGTAGCGCAGGTCGGGTGCGTCTGTGCCGTAGATACGGAGGGCCTCTCCGTACGAAAGCCTGGGGAAGGGCGTCTGTATCTTCTTGCCCAGCAATCTGTCAAAAATTTCGGCAAAGAGCCCCTCGATCATGCCCATCACGTCGGGCTCTTCCACGAACGACATCTCCAGGTCCAGCTGCGTGAACTCCGGCTGGCGCTGAGCCCTAAGGTCCTCGTCCCTGAAGCACTTTACTATCTGGAAGTACCGGTCGAACCCGGACATCATCAATATCTGTTTAAAAAGCTGCGGTGACTGGGGCAGGGCATAGAAATGGCCGGGACTCATGCGGCTCGGCACGAGATAATCCCTTGCGCCCTCAGGGGTACTTTTGGTGAGGAAAGGTGTCTCTATCTCGAGGAAGCCCTGGGCGTCCATATATTGTCTCGTTATCTGGGCAAGCCTGTGGCGAAACTGAAAATGGCGCTGCATGTCCGGCCGCCTCATGTCCAGATACCTGTACTTGAGCCTCAGGTCCGTTGAGACGCTACCGGCCTCCTCTACCTCAAACGGCGGAGTCTCGGCCTTGTTCAGTACCTCAAGCTCGGACGCGTAGACCTCCACCTCCCCCGTGGGAAGCTTGGGGTTTACCGTACCCTCCGGCCTCTCAGAGACCTTTCCCTTGACGGCGAGTACGTACTCCGCTCGCAGGTCACGGGAGGCCTTGTGGAGCTTCTTCTCTTTTTCGGGGTTGAACACCGCCTGTGTAATGCCGTAGCGGTCCCTGAGGTCTATGAACACCAGTCCCCCGTGGTCGCGGCGTTTCGCCACCCAGCCGTTAAGCACTACCTCTTTGCCCACGTCGGACTTTCTGAGGTCCCCGCACCTGTGCGTACGTTTAAGCATCTTTGCCTGTTAGTAGCATTACGGTCGTCATGTGATAAAATGGGTACAAATTCTTGCGCTTACCCACTACCCTTTAACAGCGACAAACCACTGCAAGGAGTGCGGTAGAAGAAAAAGAAAAATACGGGGGGTATTATACTGGAATGGACGGATTTGAAAAACACTTTATTTAAGGCAACTTGTGCCGTACCGCAGTATTTTTCTTTGATTGAATACACAGGCAGATGCGACTAGAATTTAGCAAGGAAGCTGTATAGCCGGGAATTTCGCGATTATGAGACGCCACGGATCAACGTTATTAATACTCTTAATAATATTTTTGGCGGTTCCGCTACGTATGTTGTGTTCGGACTCCAAAGGGGGAGAACATAAGATGCGTGCATCGCCGGTGAAGCTAAAGGCCCCTGAATTCCCCGAGGGGATGGAGTGGCTGAACACGGGCGGGAAACCCGTCCGGCTTGCCGACCTGCACGGGAAGATGGTACTGCTCGACTTCTGGACCTACTGCTGCATAAACTGCATGCACGTCATCCCTGAACTCAAGAGGCTTGAGGCGAAATACCCGAATAACCTGGTAGTCATCGGCGTGCACTCGGCAAAATTTCCCAACGAGCACGGTACCCGGAACATCCGGCAGGCCATAATGCGCTACGGCCTCGAACACCCCGTGGTTAACGACGGCGATTTCCGCATATGGAACACGTACGGTGTCCGCGCCTGGCCCACACTCGTGCTTATAGACCCTGAGGGCCATATCGTGTCCAGATACAGCGGAGAGGGTAACGAAGAAGATATAGACAGGCAGATAGAGCACTACCTCAAGCGGTACAGACAAAAGGACATGCTTGACGAGACCCCGTTCGCAACCGTCCTCGAAAGGGCGCAGCTTGAGCCGAGCCCCCTGTCGTTCCCCGGCAAGATACTTGCCGACCCTGAAAGGGATAGGCTGTTTATCGCCGACTCGGGCCATAACCGCATCGTAATCACCCGCCGTGACGGTCAGGTCCTGGACGTTGCGGGAAGCGGCGGGCAGGGCGCAAAGGACGGTGCATTTGAGGAGGCGAGTTTTTCTAATCCCCAGGGCATGGCCCTGAGCGGTGACACCTTATATGTTGCGGACACGGACAACCACCTGATACGCAGCCTGGACCTCGCCAAAAGGACAGTGACAACTATCGCCGGCAACGCCCGGCAGGCCGGCTTTCTGAGCACGGGCGGTCTTGGCACAAAGGCCGCGCTCAGTTCTCCCTGGGACCTTGCGCTAACCGGGAAAAACCTCTACATAGCCATGGCCGGGGTGCATCAGATATGGGTGATGGACCTCACTAACACGCTTATAGAGCCGTATGCAGGCAACAGGCGGGAGGGGATACGGGACGGTGCGCTGGACGCGGGCGAGATGGCGCAGCCAAGCGGCATATCTACATCTACGGACGGAAAGAAACTCTACGTGGCAGACAGCGAGACGAGCTCTATCCGTGAGATAGACGCGAGAGGGATTCGCACCATCATCGGCCGCGGGCTGTTCATATTCGGCGACAGGGACGGCAACAGTAACGAGGCACGGCTGCAGCATCCGCTTGGGGTCGTGTATCATGACGGCCTCGTTTATGTGGCGGATACGTATAACCACAAGATAAAGGTCGTCGACCCTGTGGAAAAGACCTCGAAGACGTTTCTTGGCAGCGGCAGGCCCGGACATAAAGACGGCGGCGATGCGGAGTTCTACGAACCCGGCGGGATTGATTTTGCGGACGGCAAGTTCTATATCGCCGATACAAATAACAACGCCATCAGGGTGGCAAACGGAGACGTAACCACCCTGGAGATAAAGGGGCTTAAAGTCACCGCCTCTGATACGGACAGCGCCGCCGCTAGTCTTCGGTGACCACCGCCAGGTCTTCAACCGGCGCGCCGCAGCCGGGGCACTCTTGGGGCAGCATGCACGTCTCCGTGCAGCCGGTTTCACCCTGGTAGCCGCACCTGGTGCATCTCCATACCAGCGTCATGGCAAAAGACCCGATCTCCTCCGATACGTCGTCATCCGTGCCCATAGTGACTTCCTTGCCAATTCCATTGAGACTTCTGGCAGACTTTGTGCAATTGTCATTCTGCGATGTAGTGGTCGAGCCGTGCCTGAGGGCAGGTCTTACCTTGTTTCGACTTGCCCGACGTTCGTAGGGGCGACTCTTGCGGTCGCCCAAACAGGGCAGGCGCAAGACCTGCCCCTACTCTGCCACTACAATTAGATTCTTCGCTCAAAAAACTCAGAATGATTTATGGAGGACCTCACATCAGAAATCTAAGAAATTAGGATGTGTCATTTTGCTTCTGCAAGTTTGGTCCTGACAATCCTCTCCATCGGCTCGGTCGGTGCCGGCCTGCCGGTCCATATCTCGAACTGCAGGGCTGCCTGGAGCACAAACATCCGCAGGCCGTCCAGGGTGCGGCAGCCCTTGCCGGCGGCCTCCCTGAGCAGCCGTGTCTCAGGCGGATTATACACGGCGTCAAAGACCCACATCCCCGGTCTCAGTATCTCCGCCGGTACAGGGGTATCGTTTACGTCTGGATGCATGCCCACGCTGGTGCAGTTTACAAGTATCTCGGCGTCGAGCGATGCCAGTTCACCGAATTTTCTGTGGGTACACCCAATATCCCTCGCCAGTGACTCTGCGCGCGACTCTGTCCGGTTGACGATTGTAATCTCGGCGCCCTTTTGCCTGAGTCCGAATGCCACAGCCCGCGCCGCGCCGCCCGCGCCGACGATGGTCACCTTTTTCCCCCTCAGTGTCTCGCCGTTTTCTGCCAGCCCTTCTTCTACGACCCTGGTGGCGGCGGTGGAATCGGTGTTGTATCCTATTAGTCTGCCTTCTTTATTGGCAACGGTGTTTACCGCGCCTATAGACCGTGCAAGGGGGTCGAGCTCGTCCATGAGTTCCATGACGGCCTCTTTATGTGGAATAGTGACGCTGTAGCCGCGGACGTTTAGCGCCCTGAATCCATTAACGAAAGCGGGCAGGTCTTTTGTCTTAAAGGGGAGATAGACGGCGTTAAGGCCTTCTTCCCTGAAACAGGTGTTGTGGAGCAGGGGGCCCATACTGTGGGCCACGGGGTCTCCGATAAGGCCGTAGATATCGGTCTCTGCATTTATATGGTGGAAATTGTAGACGTCCAGGAGTTCTCTTGCGGATAGTTGTCCGGGTGCGGATTCCTTGCCACTGCCTAATGATGCAAAGGTGAGGAAGCTGCCGAATTTGGGGGCAAGGATACGGCTTATCTGACCCGGCTCACCCATACAGAGGGCGATGGTGGGTGTGCGCGCCTCTTCAAGGAGTTTGAATATACGCAGGTTATCGGTAATCTCTTGCGCAAACGTTACAATCTTTACCACATCCGCACCCGCAAGCCCGTTGTAGATTTCTCTCAGTTTGTCGTAATCAGGGGTCTCGGAAAAGTTGTGGTAGGAGACGATTAACTTTGTACCGGACTTCTTGGTGAATTTATTGACGACGTCGTGTTCTATGTCAACGTAATCGGCCCCAAGTGCCGCTGCATGTTCGAGCAGGGAGAGCCTCTCTTCCTCCGAACCGGCAAATTTTCCACCCTCTCTCTTGGGTCTGCAGGTGGCGATGAGGGGTATTGTTTTTTCTTTGATGAGGGCTTCGATGTCGGCCTTTTTCAAGCCCTCTATATAGTCGAGGCGCAGTTCAATAAGGTCTGCTACCCCCGACGCCGAGCGCATGTCTCCCAGGAACTCTTTTGTGTTTGTAGCGGTTACGGGTACGCAGAGCATGTGAGGACTATACCATAAAGATTTTGGAGATTCTACTTGTTGGCGCAGATATTTAAGGTGATTTAAAGAGGTAACACGGTACGTAAGCTGCAAAACCCTTGGTGGAGGAAAGGTCTTCGGGACTCCGATGAGACTAATTGAGGGTGTTGAAGTGGTGCGTCTGGACGCACCATGTCCCATCTGTCATTGCGAGTGAAACGAGGTAATCTGCAGTGCGTTAAAGAGATTGCTTCGGGGTTACACCCCTCGCAGAGACAAGAGTATGTCTATGGGGTGTGCATATGGACGCACCGTTTAGGCTGGAAAAGGTCTCAGACCTTTTGTTTCTGTCTTGTCTCTTTCTTCTTTTTCGATGTCTGGCGGGGGGTCTTTTGAGCGACCTTGTTCAGGGCGTTGAGGTATGCCTTGGCGCTCGCCTCGACGATGTCGCAGCTTACCACCCTTCCCCTCTGGACGTGTCCGCCGAAATCCACCTCGACGCTCACCTCACCCATGGCGTCCTTGCCGCTGGTGAGGGCGTGGACCTGGTAGTCGAGCAGCTTGCCGGGGATATCCGTAATCAGGTCGATGGCCTTAAAGAGCGCGTCTATGGGGCCGTCGCCCATGGTGGCATTCTCCGCTATAGTGTCGTCTTGTAGCCTGAGACGTACCTCGGCCAGCGGTGTGGTGCCGGGACCGCAGTCTATTTTCACACGCTCGAGGCGATAGACGGGCGGGCTCTCTTCAAGTATGTTTATCACGATGGCCTCAATGTCTTCGTCGTGGATTGTCTTTTTCCTGTCGCCCAGGGCCTTGAATTCCTTGAACGCCTCTTCGAGCCCTTCTTTACTCAGGTGTCCGTATCCCAGTTCCTTTATCCTCTGGACGAAGGCGTTCCTCCCGGAGAGTTTCCCGAGGGGGAGACGGGCCTTACCGCGGCCGATGTCTTCGGGACGCATTATCTCATAGGTGGTCCGTTCCTTTATCATGCCGTCCTGGTGGACGCCCGATGAATGGGCGAAGGCGTTCTCGCCGACGATTGCCTTATTCTTCTGCACGCGGAGACCGGTGAGGCTGCTCACCAGGCGGCTGGAGGTCATTATCTCCTGGGTGACGATACCGGTGGTGTAGTCATAAAAATCGCTGCGCGTGTTGAGGGCCATTACAATCTCCTCAAGCGCTGCATTGCCGGCACGCTCTCCGATCCCGTTGACGGTGCATTCCGCCTGGGTTGCCCCGGCCTTTATGGCAGCAAGGGTACATGCAACGGCCAGACCGAGGTCGTTATGGCAGTGGACGCTCAGTATGGCCTTGTCCGCGTCTATGTCCCCAATCTCGCTTATGAGATATTCGATCAGCCTGGCAAATTCCTCGGGTGTGGCGTATCCCACCGTGTCGGGGATGTTGACCACGGTGGCGCCGGCGTCTATTACGGCCTCTACCACCTCACGCAGGAATTCTGGCTCGGTCCTGGAGGCGTCTTCCGGAGAGAACTGTACGTCGTCGGTGAACCCCTTTGCGTGGCGGACGGCGTTTGTGGCCAGTTTGAGTATCTCTTCCTTCGCCTTTTTTAGTTTGTACCGTCTGTGTATTTCGGAGGTGGCGAGAAAGACGTGTATTCTGGGCCTTTTTGCCCCTTTAAGGGCCTCGGCGGCGCGGTCTATGTCCTTCTCCAGTGTGCGGGCCAGTGCCGATATGCGGGAGTTTCG
>JAZGAY010000127.1:0-6545 GCA_036475985.1 Candidatus Brocadiales bacterium | reverse complement strand
ATGACTACTCTACATAAGGATATGTTCGCGAAATTAGGAGCGGCTCACGTGTATTTTGATACAGCGGCAATAATCATTACTTTGATAATTCTGGGCAAGTATTTGGAGGGAAAGGCCAAAGGTAAGGCATCGGAAGCTATTAAGAAGTTAGCCAAACTCTCAGCAAAAAAGGCTCTGGTTGTCAGAGAGGGCAAGGAAGTAGAAATTTCTGTTAGTGAAGTGGTGGTTGGCGATGTTATTGTCGTGAAACCTGGCTGGAAGGTGCCAGTTGACGGTATAATTGTTGAAGGGGGTTCTACTATCGATGAATCTATGGTTACGGGCGAGTCAATGCCGGTTGATAAAAAGTCCGGTGATGAGGTAATCGGCGCAACAGTTAACACGACTGGGGCGTTTAAGTTTCGCGCTGTCAAGGTCGGAAAAGACACGTTTTTGGCTCAGGTCATTAAGTTGGTAGAAGAAGCCCAGGGTTCCAAGGCGCCTATCCAACGACTGGCAGATAGGGTCTCTCAATATTTTGTGCCGGCAGTTATTTTAATTGCCGTTGTTACTTTTTTGACCTGGTTGTTTTTTGGGCCGGCGCCGGCATTTACCTTTGGTTTAGTCAACTTTGTCGCTGTTTTGATTATTGCCTGTCCCTGCGCGTTAGGTCTGGCAACGCCTACGGCAATTATGATAGGCACCGGAAAAGGTGCGGAGAAGGGAATACTTATTCGGAATGCTCAGGCCCTGGAGCTTTTACATAAAATAAAAGTCCTGGTTTTGGATAAGACCGGGACTTTGACTAAAGGTGAGCCGGCTGTAACTGATATTAAAGAATTTGATAGCGCTGGCAAACAAGAGATTGTAAGGATAGCAGCAAGTTTAGAGAAGCATTCAGAGCATCCAATTGCAGAGGCCATTCTACGTTTTGCGGCCTCACCGGGCAAAAACTCTTCCCGTCCTTTGGACGAGACAGGTAAAGAAGAATTCAAAAAAGAGAAACTGACATTGTTTAAGGTTGAGAATTTTTCTGCTGTGCCTGGCCATGGACTTACTGGAGAAATTTCACTGAAAGACGGTATGGGTAAGGCATTTTTGGGTAATAGAAAATTAATGATGAAAGAAAATATCGACTTAAGCAGCGGTGAGTTGCAGATAATAAGTGCCTTAGAAGGCCAGGGAAAGACGGTGATGATTTTGGCCTTAGGTGGCAAGCCTTTAGGTGTTATAGCCGTAGCTGATGTGCTTAAAGAAGATTCTCGTGAGGCGGTAGAGGCTATTACAAATATGGGAATCACGCTGATTATGATAACTGGCGACAATCAAAAAACAGCCGAGGCAATCGGCAAAGAAGTTTGTATAGAAAAGGTAATAGCTGGTGTCTTACCGGAAGATAAAGCTAAAGAAATTAAGAAGTTGCAGGCGGGAGGCAGTGTTTTGGTTGGAATGGTAGGTGATGGCATAAACGATGCGCCAGCGTTAGCACAAGCGGATGTTGGTATTGCCATGGGCACCGGAACAGACATTGCCAAGGAAGCAGGTGAGATTATTTTGGTGTCCGGTAATTTATCAGTATTAGTAGAGGCAATTAGACTTTCTAAAGCAACTTTAAGAATTATCAAGCAAAATCTTTTCTGGGCGTTCTTTTATAATTCAGCATTAATCCCTATTGCTGGCGGTGTTTTATATCCATTCTTTGGGATTTTACTTAATCCGATTTTTGCCGCTGCAGCCATGTCGTTTTCCTCAATTACAGTCGTACTTAACTCCTTGCGACTTAAGAGGTTTCGGTGAATATTTAGTTGGTATATGTGTATTCATCAGGGCGGGGCGAGAATGTCACCCGCTTTTTATTTTTGAGAATAGAGTAAGTAGTGTGGGCTGCCGGATGGAGGTCCTCCCGGAGGCATGAATAACAGCCGTAGCCGGCACCGTCGAGGCCATACCTTCTCACCGACCTTACCACCCTGCAGGGTGTGGTACCATATATCTCCGGGGGCATACAGGCGAATTTTTTCTTGACTCGAAATATTTTTCTCTGTTATGTGTCCGGCCCAAAATGGGTCGGGGGGGGGGGGTGCTTTCTTCTTGACTTCACCATGGCTTTTTCATAGCATTATTTACGGAAAGGCGTTTGGTTTTTCTGATATTTTTGTTGGGAGAAAGAGGGAGTGTTAAACGCTAAGGATCTGGCTGCTTTCAAAAAGGTGCTGCTTTCTGTAAGGGAAAAGCTGGCCGGGAACGTGGACTCTATGGAGGGTGAAGCGTTGAGAAAATCCCGGCAGGATGCGGCAGGCGACCTCTCGAACGTGCCTTTCCACATGGCCGATCTGGGTACGGACAACTATGAACGCGACATCATGATCCACCTCATCCAGAACGGTGAGGAGGAACTGAAGTCCATAGACGCCGCACTGGAGAAGCTGGAGGACAAGACCTTTGGTATCTGCGAGACCTGTGACAAGAAGATCACAAAGGCCAGGCTGACGGCATTGCCGTATGCCAGGCTGTGTATGGAATGTCAGAGGGTGGAAGAGCAGGAGGCAGGTGCCGAATAGATTTTCAGGTCCTTACGGGCCTCTTTTCGTAGTGGTCCTCCTGGGGATTGTCCTGGACCAGGCAACCAAATGGGCCGCGTTTAGATATCTTGCCGATTCCCACAATCACGACACGGTAGTCAGAATTACCTCTTTCCTCAATCTCTCCCTCAGTAGAAACGAAGGCGGTGTCTTCGGGTTCTTTCAGGGTGGGACCGCCGTTCTCATTGCCCTGTCCATAGTGGCGGTGTTTGTAGTCATCTGGATGTACGTCAGGTCCGAAGAGATAGACAGCATTACTACCATGTCCATGGGGGGCATACTTGCCGGTGCGACGGGTAATCTAATAGACAGGGTGTACTTTCGTTACGTCAGGGATTTTATAGACCTTCACGTTGGTACAAGACACTGGCCGACGTTTAACGTTGCCGACGCGCTGATATGTGTTGGTGTGGGTATTATGGTCTTGAATATCCTGGCTCCAGGGTCTCTATGGCCTCGGAGACCTCGGGATTAGTCAGAAGCATCCTGTACTTCTTCAAGAGATCGAGTGTAATAGGGCCTGGTTTGCCGTCTCCCACTATACGCCCGTCTATTTTGACTACCGGCACGATCTGTGCCGCTGTTCCGGTGAGGAAGCACTCCTCGGCTAGATAGAGGTCGTATCGGGTCAAAAAGTCCTCTCTTACCTTTTTGCCGTCTTTTCTTGCCAGCTCGACGACCGTGTCCCTGGTTATGCCCTTCAGTATTCCGGAGTTGGAATGAGGTGTGTAAAGTTCGTTGTCTTTCACCAGGAAGATGTTCTGCCCGGTACATTCTGCCACGAACCCGTCCTTGTTCAACATGAGTGCCTCCGTTGCCCCGGCGTTAATGCTTTCCATCTTTGCCAGGATGTTGTTCATGTAGTTGAGGCACTTTATTCTGGGGTTTATGGACTCCGGATGGTTGCGGACCGTGGCCACGGTCATAATATCGATCCCTTCTTCATATCGCTTCGGAGGATAGAGTTGGAGTGTATCTGTTATGATTATTACCTGTGGGTTATTGCACTTTCCGGGCTCTAACCCCAGTTTTCCCACGCCCCTGGTGACCACAAGCCTGATGTACGAGTCATTCATGTTGTTGGCTCTCAGGGTGTCAAATATTGCCTCTTTAAGCTCCTCCGTGGTCATGGGGATTTCGAGGAATATGGCCCTTGCGGACTCAAACAGCCTCTCGAGGTGCTTGGTTAACTTAAACACTCTTCCGTGGTAGGCCCGCAGACCTTCAAAGACACCGTCTCCGTAGAGGAGCCCGTGGTCGAAGACCGAGACACTTGCCTCCTCCTGTGGCACAAGCTTACCGCCGACAAATACTTTGTGTGACATTTAACCCTCTCCTTTCTTGAGGGGTTATTATTGATTATCTACTATCCTGCCGTCCACCATTTTTATTCGCCTTTTCCCCAGTGCGGCGAAGTTCTCATCATGTGTTACTATGATAAAGGTCTGGTTGTTCAAGGTGTTTAGTCTAAGGATTAGGTCTTGAATCTCCCTTGAGCTTTTTGTGTCCAGGTTCCCTGTGGGTTCGTCGCAGAACAACACCTCTGGCTCGTTTGCAAGGGCCCTTGCAAAGGCGACCCTCTGTCTTTCGCCTCCGGATAGCTGGTCGGGGCGGTGAAGCGTTCTATCCTTTAGGCCGACCATATCTAATATCTCCATGGCCTTTTCCCTGTTTGTCTTGCCATTCGGTGACGACTGCGCCATCCGGCCGACGAGCCGGGGCATCATCACGTTCTCAAGTGCCGTGAAGTCCGGCAGCAGATGATAGAACTGGAATACGAAGCCAAAGTGCCTGTTTCGCCTCTCAGCCTGCTGCCTGGAGCTGAGCTGGCTCAGGTTCTCTCCTTTGTAGACTACTTGGCCGGATGTCGGTGTGTCCAGCAACCCGAATATGTGGAGCAGTGTGCTCTTGCCCGCTCCCGAGGGGCCCAGTATTATAAGGATTTCTCCCTTGTATATCTCAAGGCTGACTCCGTTAAGGACCCTCAGGGTATTTTTGCCCACCTTGTAATCTTTGTTTATGTCCTTGGCGTATAGAAGGACGTCTTCATTTTTTTCCATTTACTGTCTGGACTCCTCTGTCACGGGCCTTGGGGCCGGACGAAGTAGCGGGAACAGTATCACGTCGCGTATAGAGGTACTGCCCGTCAGTATCATTACAAGCCTGTCGACACCTATACCGAGTCCGCCCGCCGGGGGCATGCCGTATTTAAGGGCCAGGATAAAGTCCTCGTCAAGCTTCCCCCAGTCCATCTTCCCACCGATTTGTTCTACGAACCTTTCTTCCTGTTCCAGCGGCTCATTGAGCTCGGTGTATGAGTTTGCAATTTCCATGTTTGCTATATAGAGCTCAAAACGCTGGGCGAACCGTTTGTCATCTTCGCACAGTTTCGTGAGCGGGCACAGGCTGGCCGGGTAGTCTATCACGAATGTGGGGTCGACAAGTTCCGGAACGACTTCCTCCTCGAATATGTCGTTTGCGACGACGTCTATGGGCACATTCCCGGTCTCAATACCAAGGTCTTCTGCCTTTCGTCTGACCGAGGGCTCATCGTCAAAATCAACCCCGGCGTACTCCTTGAGCAGTTCGCTGAGCTTCGCCCTCCTCCAGGGTTTCTTGAGGTTTACGGTCTTGTCCCCGAACGTAATCTCCTGGCTACTGTAGAGTTCTGAGGCGAGAGTAGATATCATCTCTTCGGTCAGTTTCATCATGGTGTTGTAGTCGCCGTACGCCTCGTAGGCCTCCAGCATGGTAAACTCCGGGTTGTGGCGGGTTGATATCCCCTCGTTTCTGAAGTTTCGGTTTATCTCGTATACACGTTCCATACCGCCGACCAGAAGCCTTTTTAGATACAGTTCCGGCGCAATGCGCAGATAGAGGTCTATGTCCAGTGTATTATGGTGTGTTATAAACGGTCTGGCAACGGCGCCTCCGGGGATGGGCTGCATCATGGGTGTTTCAACCTCTACGTAGCCCCTTGCCTCCAGAAAGCTCCTTATCCCCTTTATTATCTTGATCCTGTCCAGAGTGGTCTTCATAGCCTGTTCATTGGCTATGAGGTCCAGGTAGCGTTGCCTGTACCTGAGTTCTACGTCCTTTAGCCCGTGCCACTTCTCAGGGGGAGGAAGCAGTGCCTTGGAGAGTACCGTTAAATCCTCCACCGAGATGGTAATCTCGCCTGTTTTTGTCTTGAATACCTTGCCTTCTACGCCGATAATGTCGCCGAGGTCAAGCAGTTTGAAGGTTTCGAACAGGTCTTCGCCTATGTTGCTGAGTTTGATGTATAGCTGTATCTTCCCCGTCCAGTCCCTTATGTCGGCGAAGCCGGCCTTGCCATGCGGTCTCAGGCTTGATAGTCGTCCTGCGGCCCTGACGGTGTCTTCTGACTCGCCTTCATCACGGTAACTCTCCACAACGGACTGCAGGCTTTTAAGCCCGTTGAGGCTCCTACCGTAAGGGTCTATACCCTTTTCTCTTAGCTTTCTCAGCTTCTCAAGACGGTCTTGTTCGAACTTCTCCATGATAACCTTGGCTGTAAGCACAATAAAGGCCTATCGATTTTATCAAGAAAATAAGGCCTGTCAAGGGTTTGCGCAAATACACGCCCTCTTTCTATCGATATGGTTGATGGCGGAAAAAAGGTGCAGGTTTAACGGCGTGGGACGAAGAGGAACCGAAGACAGGTACCATATACGGCAACTAGGTGGTACCCGAATCCTTATTTGGGCATTTTCCTTTCTCTTTTGTCTTTCCCTTGTCTGCGGGTTTCCCTTTCTCGGCCTCAACCTGCTTTTTGTATTCTTTGCTGCGGTAGTCGGTCTGATAAAATCCACTGCCCTTGAAGATTACGGCGCTTCCGGCACCAATGAGCCTGTTTGCCGTGTTGCCGCACTCCGAGCACTTCTTTTTGTTGCGTGACCTTATAGATTCAAAACGCTCGAATACATGGCCGCAGTGTCCGCATTCATACTCATAAGTGGGCAT
>JAZGAY010000126.1:0-3322 GCA_036475985.1 Candidatus Brocadiales bacterium | reverse complement strand
CAGTTTCCCGGATATCGCTATGCCGCTGGATAACACTGCCGCCGACAACGCTTCCAAATATTTCAGGATACTGGAGACAGACGCCTCGTGCACCGACCGATGCCATGTAGCCAGTTTACTCTACAAGAACGAGTTTGAAGGAGAGGCCTTTAAGCACACCACACATTCCCCTCTACAACAACTTGCCTGTGTTGACTGCCACGACGAAAGCGGCGTAAAAGACAAGGAGCACGGCAAGCTGCTCATCAACAAGGAAGGCTGTCTGGCATGTCACCATGTAGACTACAAGGAGGAAAGCTGCGCCACTTGCCATGATGACATTGACTCAAATCCCATGGAATACAAAAAAGAGCCCTTCCTGCACGGCTTTGGCGTTAGCAGCGGGACAGACTGTAGGATGTGCCACCTGCCGGACCCGGAGTCCACTATGACGGAAGAGATAAACTGCGACAACTGCCATCATACAACCCCGGATATAGGTTGCACTGAATGCCACAAAGAAGATTTGGAGAGGCCTTTCGTGGGGACTCCAATCCAGACAACCGGGCTTGGCTGGACAGAACACTTTCTGCATTCACAGCACCCGGAGGATAAAATAAACTGCCTGGAGTGTCATCCACCCGTTACCTATAGCACCAAAGGCGTTAATGAATACGATATAAGCTGCACCGGCTGCCACCACAGAGACACAGAGGAGAGTTGCGACAAATGCCATAAAGATTTTCTGGAGTTCTTCCGTGGTGAGATGGAATACAATGGGGTCGTTCCTGTACCAGACAAGATGTCCAAGACACTCAAATGCGAAGACTGTCATAAGCTTAGCGGAGACCATTTTCTGGAGGTCGAGGGCAGGTGCGTAGAGTGCCACAACCCGCTATACTCAAGTCTCCTGGAAGCACAACAAAAGGCCATAGAATCGGGTGTACGGGATGTCGTAAGGGAATATAACCACCTGTATGACAAGGATAGAGAGGCTGCGCAGAAATTTGCACATTACCAGAACCTATACAAAGAAACGTTCCGCGGTGTAGAGCTGCTGCAACATTACGGGATCCACAACTTCTCATACGCCACAAGAATCCTGTCATCCCTGAAGAATCTCATACAAAGTCCTGCGCCAGCATCCAAGAGAAGGAACGAGGGCCATGATTGAAGAAACAGTCGAGTTCTCTTCCGAAGGCCTGCAACTCGAAGGCGTCTTGAGCTACAAAGAAGACCTGCGATGTGACCGTAAAGTCCTTCTTTGTCCACCACACCCGAACCTGGGAGGGAATATGGACAACAACGTCATACTGGCCCTGGCCCGAATGCAGGCTGAAAACGGGTTCGTTACCATGAGGTTCAACTATAGAGGAGTGGGTAAGAGCCAGAGCCACTATAAGGATTTTGCAGAAAATTATAAGTACTGGGAAACAACCTTTGGAGATGGAAATCTAGAGGGCCCCTTGAACGACACAAAGGCGGCACTTGAATTCATTAAATCTACCGCCACTGAAGATTCTCCCAGGGTCTTTGTCGTAGGCTATTCCCTTGGGGCGGTTATGGGCATGAAAATCGGGGTGAATGAAGACTCCGTCAAGGCACTGGTTGGCATCGCCACGCCCTTCGGCGCTTACAACTTTGACTTCCTTGAGGCTTACAAAAGACCCAAACTCTTTATCTGCTCCGACAACGATTTTGCCACAAAGGTCGAGGACACAAAGGTGTCCACTAAAAAGCTCTCCGAGCCCAAAGAACTCATAATAAAAACCAACACAAGCCATTTTTATTTCGGTATCGAGCAGGAACTCTGCCAGGATGTCCTCCGCTTCCTACAGCAACAACCGTGAGTCCTGAAACTCAAGCCTGTTTCCGGTCAAGCAGATTCCCAAAATGAGATCTACCTGCTCTCTGGCCCACTGTGATAGCCGAACGTACTTAAAAAAGTGCCTTTTGTTATTACCCCGTAAGGTATTACCACAAAGTGGTCTTTAGAACTTACGGCAGATCTCAGGTGGGCGGAAGGGGGTTCAGCATGATATTTAGTGAAGGTAAGGACTATTTTTTCCTGCTACCTCCTCGTGCGGCGTCGGGGTACTTTGCGTAGAGTTTGTCGAGTTTATGCTCAAGCTCTTTTATCTTCCTTTCCATGCCGGCCGTCGTCCTGGCAGCGGAGTCGGCCATTTTAGCGAGTTCTTTGTTCTGTTCCAGCAAAAGCCTTTGCATGCGTCTGTTTTCACGAGTAGCTTCGTAGTGTTCCAGGCCCTGCTGCACTGTCTTTTCAAGATGATACCTGTCCCAGGGTTTCAGTATAAATTTGAACGCCTCGACGTTATTTATTGCGTCGGTCGCAGCCTGGACGTCTGCATAGGCCGTTATTATTATCCTTACGGCATCGGGCACGGTCTCTCTGGCCTTCTCCAGGAACCCGACGCCCGACATCGCCGGCATCCGCATGTCTGATATTATTAGTTCCACCTTGTTGTTGCGGAGGAGCTTTAGCCCCTCCTCGCCGCTGCCTGCCGTGAGCACATTATACCCGCTTCGCCTGAAGGTCCTATCCAGGGAACCCAGTACCTTTTCGTCGTCATCGACTATCAGTATCGTGTATTCTTCCGGATTCATCGGTCACGTTTCTCTCATAAATATAAACAAAACACCTTATCCACATCCTTATCCATGTCCAGATGAAGAGGTATCCGATTTTGTCCTGAGGGGCAGGGTTATTTTGAATGTTGTCCCTTCGCCGACACCGCTGGTCACCTCTATGTTGCCCTCGGCCTTTGTAACAAGATTGTAAACGATGCTTAACCCGAGCCCTGTACCCTTGCCTACTTCTTTTGTGGTAAAGAACGGGTCGAATATCCTTTTTAAATCCTCTTCCGAAATACCCACGCCCGTATCGCTTATCTCGACACAGACCCTTTCTCCCTGCCTATACGTCTTGACGCGTATCTCCCCGGACTCAGGGATTGCATGGACGGCATTCAAAAACAGGTTAGTAAAGACCTGGACAAGATACTGGGGATAGCACAGTATCTTTGGAAGTTCGCCGTAGTCCTTAATCACCCTTGCCTTCTGCTTGATTTCGTGCCAAACGACGTTTAGTGCAACCTCTATCGTTGTGTTTATGTCAATGTAATCGAGCCTGTCGTGTCCGGGGTGTGAGAACTCGTATACGGCGGAGATTATCCTGCGTATCTGCTCTGTCCCCGCTCTGGTGTCGTCGAGGCATTTCTGTATCTCCTCCAGCGTGTGAAAGAGTTTTTCCTTGTCTAACCGTTCCCCTTCGACAGAGGTGATGTCTCCGATATAGTCTTTAATCAGTTCAATGTTGTTTATG
>JAZGAY010000125.1:0-8463 GCA_036475985.1 Candidatus Brocadiales bacterium | reverse complement strand
TAATCGGTAATGCAAACTACATCGTTCTCGATAGCAGGGGGGATTTCGGCTATATAGGCAATATGGGAAGCCTGCCCTCAGACCTTGAAGACCTCTACAAAAAGGGCTCCCAGCCGGCCTATGACTTGACGGTGAAGATGGTGGGGGTGGGTTGGAAGGGGCCATACATCACGCCTCTCATAATCGAAAATGTCGACAGCCTTAAAAAAGACCCCTTTGGAAACGACTACGTGTATTCCACCACAGAGTACATCCGCTCCTCGGACGGCGAGGTGGTAGTGGCCAAGATAACCAGCAAGGGTGCGGACGGCACAGTGAACACCTCGGACGACAGGTCTGTGGAGATACTCAAGCGGGAGGTCTTTGCCACCGTCACCGGAACGGTAACTTCTCCGGACGGCGCCGCGCTGGAGGATGCAGCGGTGACTCTCAATATCCCCGCGAGCGGGGCGCTTACCACGAGGTCCGCGACGACCGATTCAAGCGGTAACTACTCTTTCTCGGACGTGCCCTTCGGGGTTAGCAGCGTGGAGATAGAGGCAACGGCCGATACGGGCAGCGGCACAAGCGGTTTAAGTTACGTGGCAGGCTCTGCTGTGACAATTAACAGTAACACTGAAGTGCAATTCCAGGCCTCCAACTTAGGAGAGGGCGATGTCACTGTAACTAACATAACGGTGGAATTCACGGGTGGTTCAAAGTTCTACCATCAAATTGACTGGAGCGGAGTTGTGGTGTGGGATTCCGATATAGACGGTGGCGGGATCCGCGGGGGCAATGGAGATGTGGCGACGTTTACACCGTCGCAGACCATAGTCGGCACGGCCGGCGGCGCGACCGCCTCAAGCACCAAGTTGGTGCGTGTGGAGGAGTCTTCGGCCACGGCCGCTACCGCTATACTCGGTAGCGGGGCGGGGACGGGCGGGCAGGTGACTGTCACAATTGGTCCTTTCTATTCTAACCCAACAGGCGGAGGAACCAGCAGTATGAAGAGCAATACGTTTACCATAACCTTCAGTGACGGTTCGGTGATAACCTTCGATACTTAACCTCCACCTTCAGCGACGATTTAGAGACCGTATTCACCATAGTGTCCGAATAAACCTGCGCATTTTTGCCCCCTCTCCCGCATTTGCCTTCATTTAATCCTGTAGTTGCCCCATTTATGGGGCGTTTGTAAGCTCGATAAATCGAGCGGCTACAGCACTATATGCCTGCCACATTTCACAGTCATCATTATTTTCTCTGTAGAGTTCCATTTTTGCACTGGCGCTGGAGTGTGTAATTGTGGCACGTAGCGTTGGAGACGTAGGGGCTGTTGACAGAAAAAAAGAGGATAGGCCACCCTAGACAAGACACGATAGCTGAGGGCCTACTGCTACCCGCCTTTCCGTTATGGGTCGTACCTATCCCCTAAATTTGGCTTTACAGGGTTTAAAGAAGGCATTAAGCCAAGGGTTTTCTCGACAGCTTATCACTGTTAGTAAAATCCGGCTCCGGGCCTTTCTTGCCTCAGCCTCCATAACCTATAATATATATAATACCCGCAACATCCGTACCAGAGAAGAAAATGTTGCGTCTGGTGCATACAATATCAAGGCCCCAATAATATTATACGTCGCTAAAGCCATACTACAAAAGGGGTTCTATTATTATTTACGGAACATGTCTAATATGGATGTCGGTGCGCAATTCGTAGAAATTCTACAAATTTTGTAGCATATCACTACAAAATTTGTAGCCTCTGAAACGCAGCATGGTCAGACACAGCAAAGTGACCGCATCTTACCGAGTTGTATCTGGTCAACGTCAACTACAAAACCGGCTTGGAAACTCGTACCGGCGGGTGTATAATTTCTGTCAAGATACCCGTCTGCGCTCTGATATTCTCATCCTTTAAGAGGCATAATCCGTTAAAGATGATACTTGAAACGCTTGAGGTAGGCCCACTTGCGGTAAATTGTTACATCCTCGGCCCGCAACGAGGTGGGGGGGGTGTGGTCATAGACCCCGGCGCCGAGCCCGATGTGATTGAGAAGGCGATAGAGTCCTGCGGCCTTTCCGGCAGGATACGTTACATCCTGGCCACGCACGGTCACTTTGACCACGTCGGGGCCGTAAAGAAGCTTAAAGAAATAACCTCTGCACGGTTCTTTATCCACAAGGGAGACGTCGAGCTGTTGGAGAGCCTCGAAGACCAGGCCAGTTTTTTTGGATGTCCGGAGGTGGAAAGGCCGGAGGTAGACGGCTTCGTGGCCGATGGGGACACCATAGACCTGGACGGTCTGGTGTTGAAGGTGGCTCACACACCCGGACACTCGAAGGGCGGGGTCTGTTACCTGATGGACGACAAGGCCTTTGTGGGGGATACCCTGTTTGCAGGCTCGGTAGGGCGAACCGATTTCCCGGGGTGTTCTGCCGAAGAACTTATTGGTTCGATACGGAAAAAACTCCTTCCGTTAGGGGAAGACGTAGTGGTATATCCAGGTCACGGACCTTCCAGCACCATTGGCCGGGAGAGACGTTCAAACCCGTTCCTTGCAGGCCAGTCGTTTTGAGGGTCCTGGCGCAAGTTCCCGGGCAAAAAGCATGAGAACAATAGACGCGGCGACCATCACAGATACTATAAAAAGGCTCTGCATCTCGGCCAACCATGAGCTTAACGAAGACCTCGTATCGGCCCTGGAGGAAGCCCTCAAGAATGAAGAGTCCCCGGTCGGGCGCGACGTCCTTTCGCAGATACTGGAGAACGCACGGATTGCCAGGGAGGGAATTTTCCCCGCATGTCAGGATACCGGCGCGACAGTGGTGTTTGTCGAGATAGGGCAGGAGGTGGGGTTTGTGAACGGTGATTTTGCACAGTCCGTACAAAGAGGGGTGTCGGAGGGCTATAAGGGCGGCCTCTTGAGGGCGTCTATGGTAAGAGATCCGCTCCAGAGGGCGAACACGGGTGACAATACACCCTGCGTGATACATTCGGATATAGTGCCGGGCGACAGGCTAAAACTGACGGTGATGGCCAAGGGCGGGGGCTGTGAGAACCAGAGCCGGATTGCGATACTCACGCCGGCAATGGGAAGACAGGGGGTGGTGGATTTTGTAGTCGACACAGTAAGGAGTGGGGCGGCAAAGGCGTGTCCACCGAACATAATCGGCGTTGGTATTGGCGGCACCTTTGATGTGTGCGCCCTTCTGGCAAAAAAATCCCTTTTAAGGCCCGTTGGCGGTCACAATGGGGACGCAGGTCTGCGCGAGTTGGAAGAGGAGTTGCTTGGCAGGATTAACGACCTGGGTATAGGCCCGCAGGGACTTGGCGGCAGGGTTACCGCCCTGGCCGTGCACGTGGAGGCATATCCCTGCCATATTGCGAGCCTCCCGGTGGCCGTTAATATCGAGTGCCACTCCCACCGGGTGAAGACGGCCGTTATTTAGCGCCCGTGGTCCTCGTGGTATCCATGCCCCTCATGCTCTTCTCCGCCGGGCGAAGATGACGTTAGACAGGGGCAGGGTAAAGTCTGCAAGCGGGACATAAGATGGGAAAGATAGAGATAGACATAGACAAGTGCAACGGATGTGAGATATGCATCCACGTCTGCCCTCACAGATTAATCTGTCTCTCAGACAGGATTAACTCCATGGGGCACCACTTTGTGCGCTTCGAAGACCCCGAACACCTTTGTAATGGCGACGCGCTGTGCGCCGAGATGTGCCCGCAGGTGGCCATAAAGGTCTATAAATAAGACTACACAGATTGATTCTCCGCATGGAAGTTATGGGCGACCCGGCGGGCCGTCCTTACGCCTTATGATATGCAGGTCTTTGCGAACTCAGACCCCTTTATGAGGGCCGCCTTATCTGCCTGAGACAGGTCAATATGTCTTTCTCCGACCACTTCCTTGAGAGACCCGAGGGCGCTATCGATGCCTACGACAGACGTAATCTCAATAAATGCGCCCATCATTACCATGTTGGCTGCCATGCCGCTTCCCGCCTCCTCGCCGAGTGTGTTGGCCGGTATAAAGACCTTGCTGACGCCGGTCCTCTTGCTGTCGGCTTCACTGACAAGGTCGGAGTTGTACAGTATAAGCCCCCCGGTTTTTACCTTCTCCTCGAAACCGGCAACCGACGGCAGGTTCATAAGTATGGCGGCCTGGGGGTTTCGCAGGATGGGTGAGCCGATAGGTTTGCCGGAGGATACTACGACGGTACAGTTTGCCGTACCACCCCTCATAATAGGCCCGTAGGAGGGGAAAAATGTGACGTGTTTGCCCTCTGTCATGGCGGCATGGGCCAGAAGTCTGCCTATAACCAGAACTCCCTGCCCGCCGAAGCCTGAGACTATGAGGTCCTGATACATGGTCCTGCTATCCCGCCTTCTTACCGTCAACCGACTTGAGGACGCCGAGGGAGTAGTACGGTATCAATTCCTTCTCCAGCCGTGCAAGGGCCTCTACAGGGCTTAGCCCCCACCCCACCGGACACGCGCCAAGAATCTCGACAAATGACATCCCGCGCCCCTCAAGCTGCATACGAAACGCCTCAACCACGGCCTTCCTTGCCCTTCTCACGTTGGCAGGTGAGTTTACCGCCGCGCGTGCCACATAAGAAGGCCCTTCCAACGTGGCTATCCACTCAGCCATTTTCAGTGGACGGCCCTCTTCGGCCACCCTACCATAGGGTGTGGTGGTGGTGCGCTGGCCCAGCATGGTGGTAGGGGCCATCTGCCCTCCCGTCATTCCGTAAACGGTGTTATTTGCGTAAATTACAGAAAAATTCTCGCCGCGGTTGGCGGCCGAGAGGATTTCTGCAAGTCCTATGGCCGCTATGTCACCGTCGCCCTGATAGGTAAACACAAAGAGGTCCGGCCTTGCCCGTTTTATGCCGGTAGCCACTGCCGGAGGCCGGCCGTGGGGGGCCTCTGTTACGTCAAAGTCCATGTAGTCGTACAGGAATACCGCGCAGCCTACCGGGGCCACACAAACAGTCTTTTCCCTGATGTCCAGTATGTCTATGGCCTCTGCCACTATCCTGTGTATCAGGCCGTGGGAGCACCCGGGACAGTAGTGCATCACCCTGTCCTTCATGCTCCTTGGCCTGTCGAATACGAGCTTCATGTTTAATCCTTAAGACACCGGACGATCTCTTCAAAATCTTCTTCGGGAGAGGGGATTGCGCCGCCCATCCTGCCGTAGAAGGTTATCGCCGCCCGGCCTGCGACGGCAATCTCTACGTCCTCCACCATCTGGCCGGAACTCAATTCAAACACCATGAATTTCTTGACCCTCTCCGAGAGTTCCCGGATGGCAGCCGTAGGAAACGGGAAGAGCGTAATGGGCCTCAGAAGCCCTACCTTGTGACCCTGTTCCCTTGCGGCCTCCACGGCGGTGCCTACGATGCGGGCGCTGGTGCCGAAGGCCACTATGACGAGCTCTGCGTCTTCAAGGTATCTTGCCTCATACCGTACCTCATTGGCCTTAACGGCGGCGTATTTTTTCTGCAGGTGTTTGTTATGTTCCTCAAGTTCTGCTTCGTTGATGCGCACGGATCTTATTACCCTGGGCTCTCTGCCCCTTGCCCCTGTTAATGCCCAGGGTTTTTGTGTCTCTTCCGGTCCCCTGGGAGGCATGAACTCTACGGGCTCCATCATCTGCGCCACGACGGCGCTGCACAAGATCATGACGGGGTTTCTGTATTTGTCTGACAGGTCAAAGGCCAGATAGCACAGCTCCGCCGCCTCCTTGACCGAAGACGGGGCGAGTACTATGTTGTGGTAGTCGCCGTGTCCGCCCCCCTTTACCGCCTGGAAGTAGTCGGCCTCGGACGGGGCGATATTGCCTAGGCCGGGACCGCCGCGGCAGACGTTTACTATCACGCCGGGCAGCTCGCACCCCGCCATGTATGAGATGGCCTCCTGCTTCAGACTGATGCCCGGACCCGAAGACGACGTCATTGCCCTCGCGCCGGTAACGGATGCCCCAAAGACCATGTTGATGGCGGCAATCTCACTCTCGGCCTGCAGGAACACCCCCCCTCTCTTCGGGAGTTCCCTGGCCAGGTATTCCGCCAGCTCGCTCTGAGGGGTGATGGGATAGCCGAAATAAAAGCGGCACCCCGCCCTTATCGCCGCCTCGGCCATGGCCTCGGAACCTCTCATTAGATGCTTTTTGCCCATGGTTTATGCCCCGTATGGTCTTGGGGTGGAAAGGCCCAACAACATATATATTAGCATGCTGCGCTTGAGTTGGGCAAAACAAATGATGGGGATGGGGAGTGCTCTACGGGCGTGTTTATTAGGCGTAGAGGGATGACGGATTAACCGGTGGTCCTCGCCGGCGGAATTTCTTACGGTCTCTTGCGGATTAACGTCTTTTCGTTTTGGGCCGGTTGTTTGCTTTTGAGGAGTAATACTTCTTGTAAAAGGCGGGTCTCGCCTTTTTTATGTATTTCATTAAATCTTTTACCGTGCAGAAGGCTATTTTATGTGATTCGTGCAGGTCGTGCTCGTGGCAGTCCTCCCGCGCAAACTCCCTGCAGATGGTGGGACGCTCCTCGTATATGGTGCACTGTCCGTCCGTCCCCAGCTTGTCGCACCTTGACTCAAACATTATGTACCAGTCGTTTTCCTCGTCGATGTAGACGCTGCTGCCCTCGTGATAGATGTAAAACTTGACGTCTTCGATCTCGGACTTTGTGGTGGGCTTGTCTATCTCTACCGAGACGTATTTACAGCAGGTGTCGCACTCGACGCACTGGTTGTCGTTCCCGCTGTGTGTGGAAACCTGCTTTGAATTAGACCTTCTTGCCATTGAGAATAAATACCTCCCGGGATGAAAAAAGGTTGGGGTGAGCGACGGGATTCGAACCCGCGACCCCCAGAGCCACAGTCTGGTGCTCTAACCAACTGAGCTACGCCCACCATTCCCACATTAATAAGACACCCCCGATTTTATCAACACCAGACTAATTGTCAAGTTGCATAGTGCCGATGGTACGCTGCCAGGGAGCTGTGCCAGGGACATCAATTGTAATTATTTGGTGGAGAATCATAGAGTTTCCGGCCGTGCGCCTTATATCCGTCCTTTCACTTGACAAGTTTGTATTTTCATTTAAACTTGGGCTAATACGGCGATAATTTATGGAGCAAGCTGGCTTCTGCTTTCAACAATTGTCTGGAGTCCTGGCCCTGGGAGCTGCCGTTAGGCCTTCAGGGTCTTTTATAATGGAGATTTGGAGTAAACGATGATTATTGTAATGAGGCCGGGCTCTTCTAAGAAAGAGACGGACCACGTAATAAAAACGGTAGAGGGCAAGGGGCTTAAGGCCGTCCTGTTGCACGGTACGGAGAGAAACGTCATCGCGTGCCTGGGCGACAAGCGCGACATACCCCAGGAATTCTGGAGTGCTATACCCGGGGTGGAAAAGGCCGTTCCCATACTGTCGCCCTACAAGATGGCCAGCCGCGACGTGAAGCCGACGCCTTCTGAGATAAAAATAAGCCCGCAATTCTCCTTCGGCGGCAAAAAGCTCGGGATTATAGCGGGGCCGTGCGCGGTAGAGAATAAGAAGCAGCTCCTGTCCATCGCAAAGAGCGTCAAGAAATGTGGCGCGGTGGCGCTCCGTGGAGGCGCGTTTAAACCCAGGACAAGTCCCTACTCCTTCCAGGGCCTTGAGGAGGAGGGCCTGAAATATCTTGCGGAAACAAGGGAAGAGACGGGCCTTCCGGTGGTGACGGAGGTGTTGAGTCCCGAGCACGTTGAGCTGGTGGCCAAGTACGTGGACGTCCTGCAGATAGGCACGAGGAACATGGGCAATTTCGTGCTGCTCAAGGCCGTGGGGGAACAGCCCAAGCCCGTTATTCTGAAGAGGGGCATGTCTGCCACGCTTGATGAGTTTCTACTTGCGGCGGAGTATATATTATCGAGCGGCAACAACAACGTAATCCTCTGCGAAAGGGGCATCCGCACCTTTGAAACGCACACCCGTTTCACGCTGAGCCTGAGCGCGGTGCCGCAGTTGAAACAACTTACCCACCTGCCCGTCATCGTGGACCCGAGTCATGGCACGGGGAAGCGCAGCCTTGTGAGCCCGATGTGCAAGGGCGCCGTGGCCGTGGGTGCGGACGGGCTGATAATAGAGGTACATATGGACCCGGAGAAGGCCTTTGTGGACGGCGCGCAGACCATAACCCCGGAGGACTTTGACATACTTATAAAGGAGCTAAGGCCCGTGGCACAGGCCGTGGGCAGAGATGTATAGGCAAAAAGGCCGAAAAACCCTGGGAGTACCGGCATGACAGAGATAAAACCGTCTCAGAGATTATCGTCCATCTCCTCGTACGCCTTTGCAGAAGTGGACGCACAGGTGACAAGGCTCAAGGAGCAGGGCATCTCGCCCATCGACTTCGGTGTCGGCGACCCGACGTCTCCCACACCGGGCCTTGTGAGACAGGCCGCTCAAATGGCC
>JAZGAY010000124.1:0-6374 GCA_036475985.1 Candidatus Brocadiales bacterium | reverse complement strand
CGCCAGCGTTATCTAAACACCTGTAACACCATAAATGCCCTGTTTCGTCTCAAGGCCATACCCGTGATTAACGAAAACGATACCGTCTCGGTAGAAGAGGTCAGCTTTAGTGACAATGACATCCTCTCCGTGCTGGTGACCAATCTTTTGAGAGCTGAGCTGCTGGTCATGCTCTCGTCGGTGGACGGACTGTATAAGAGACCGGATAAAGGCACCGGACTCATACCGCTGGTGGAGGAGATCGGCAGGGACATAGAGAAACTTGCGTCCAGGTCTAAGACGCACCTCGGTATGGGCGGTATGGAAAGCAAGCTAAAGGCCGCACGCATCGCAACCAATTCCGGTGAAACGGTTATTATAGCGAACGGAAGGGAGCCCGACGTCCTGACAAGGATAATAGATGGTGAAGAACTGGGCACACTCTTTCTCCCGGCCCGCAAGAAGCTCACAAGCCGCAAACGCTGGATAGGTTTTACGCTGAGACCCAGGGGCAGGATATATGTAGACGACGGCGCATACGAGGCACTGGCGAAGGGAGGGAAGAGCCTTCTGGCCTCAGGGATAACCGGCCTGGACGGGGGTTTTGAAAGGGGAGACGTAGTCTCCATATCCACTATAGGCAACAAAGACGAGTTTGCCAGGGGCCTTACGAATTACTCTTCCACGGAGCTTATGAAGATAAAGGGGCGGCCCAGCACCACGATAAAGAAGATATTGGGCAGCAAACCCTACGACGAGGTGGTGCACAGGGACAACATGGTATTAATCTAAAGACCTAAAACTTACCGACGAGTATCAGCACCCCAAGCCCGATAAATATGGCCGCCGCCCCGTTGCGGAGATATTTGACGGGCACGATCTGTACAATCTCGGCCCCCAGGGTAACTCCTATAAGTGTCACGGCAGCCATGGCCAGGATCGCGCCGATAAATACCGTCATGGGCTTATCGGTCTGGGTGGCCATAAATATAGCCGCTATCTGCGTCTTGTCTCCAAACTCCGCCGCAAAAACCGCACCAAAGGTTGTGATAAGAACCTTCGCATCGATGTCCATGAACGCCCTCCTTAGGTTAACATTCTCGCCTCTGTACTAGATTTTTTCGAAAACCTCACACACGGCAATTATGGTCTACTCTTCTCTCGCCCTGACCCTCTTAACCAGTTCGTCATAAAGGTACCGGAGCTCCTCCGACTTCAGCATATAGGCCATGCACAGGAACGTAACCACCGCGGCAGACATTGGCACAAATAGCCTTGCCACCTTCAGCAAAAGATCCCCATGGTGTTCGGGCAACAGGCCTAATACGATAATACACACAAGCGCCATAACGGCAGAAATCAGCAGCGTCTTCCCGATAGACGCCAACACCTCCCCCAGACCCTTTATATTAAGCTTCCTCTTCAAGATAACAAACAATATCGCTGTCTGTGCCATGGCAGAAACGGCCGTGGCGAGTGCCAGACCACCTTCCCTCAAGAACCAGATAAGCGAAAGGTTCAGGGTCAGATTGAGAACTACCATCGAGGCCCCCACCTTAGCGGGGGTCCTGGTGTCCTGTACCGAATAGAAGGCCCTTATAAGTATGTGCAGGGAGCAAAACGCCCATATCCCCGTGGCATAGAAGAATACCACCGAGGTCGTGCGGAGTGCGGACTCCTCTGTGAAGGCGTGTCTCACAAAAAAGAGTTCTATGAGTGGCCCGCCCAGTATCATGAGTCCAAGGGATGCCGGTATGCCAATAAATATCACTATCTGCAGGACCTTACGCAGCGTGGTAGAAAAGGCATCCCAGTCCTCCCTCACCGCATATGTCGACAGGGTGGGAAACATCGCCGTAGCCATGGCGATACCCACGAGTGCCAGCGGGAACTCGATTATACGGTCTCCGTAGTACAGTACCGACGCAGCTCCACTCTGAAGTGGATATTTGTATGCCTCTCCAAAGAGTGTAAAGGAGTCGGGGCCATCCGGTGTAGAGGAGAACCCGATTGCAATCAGGCTGTCCATCAGGACGTTTACCTGCACCACGGCCAGACCGAAGACCACGGGCCCCACCAGCCCGGTAATCTTCTTCAGTCCCGGATGAGAGGGGTCCAGGACAGGGCCTACGATGTCCCCCTCCCTTCTGAGTACCAGGAGCTGCATGCCATACTGTAAAACACCTGCTATGATAATGGCTATCGCCACGCCAAAGATCCTCTCCTCCTGGGTGTCGCCCATCATGGGAGAGAGGTAGAGAAGGCCCAATATCCAGCACACGTTCAAAATAACAGGGGACAGGGCGGGCATGATAAAGTGGCGGAGGCAATTAAGGACGGCTGAGACCAGGGCCGCCAGGCAGATTAGCGGCATGTAGGGGAACATTACGGCCAGGAGTTCCAGCACAAGCTGCCACTTTTCACTGAGAGGCGTGAGACTCGGGAGTATGTAGAAAACCACCTCTCCCAGGATTACCACCAGACCAAGAAACAGGCCCAGCGCCGTGGCGACCACACTCACCAGTATCCATGATTCACGCTTGCTTCGCTTCTCAAGATATTCGGTGAACACCGGCACAAAGGCCGCTGTCAGGGCACCTTCTCCGAAAAGCCTGCGGAAGAGGTTCGGCACGCGGAAGGCCACGGCAAAGGCGTCCCAGACCATACCCGTACCAAAAACACTGGCGCAGAGGATGTCACGGGTTAAGCCCAGCACACGGCTCAACAAGGTGCAGAGACTTATTATGCTGGCAGACCTTATGAAAGAGTGCTTAGGCAATGTTGTTTACCGTCTTAAGGGACTGCATGAAGGTGCTATGGCATTGTGCAACTGATTATATCGTCTTAGTATGGCGCCCCAAGGCTATCTAATTAACTCACGACCAAGGGCCCTGGTGGCCCCCAGTACGTCTTCCTGAGAGACTATCGCAGAGCAGACCGCCACGCGTGTGGCCCCTGCATCTAAGACCTCCCGGATGTTGCCTGTGTCAATCCCCCCAATGGCGAAGAACGGTATGTCAATCTCCCCCATGACCTGCTCTATGAGTTGAGTGCCCACAGGCCTCGCATGGGTCTTTGTGCCTGTAGGGAAGATGGGACCGATTCCCAGGTAATCCGCCCCGCGGGCCTGAGCCTGGCGGGCCTGCCGAACGTTGTGGGCAGAGACCCCAATCAGCCCGTCACTACCGAGCAACTGCCTGGCCTCTTCTACGGGTATGTCTTCCTGTCCTATGTGCAAACCGTCTGCACCGGCCTTCACGGCGATATCAGGGCGATCATTTATAATAAATATGGTGCCGAACTCTCCGGTCAGCTCCCTGAGCTCCAGGGCGAGCTTGAGGAACTCCCCATCGGGCATGTCCCTGTCTTTGGCCCGCAACTGAAGCATCTCAGCGCCGCCACGTATGGCAAGCCTTGCCGTCTCGGGCACAGACTGCCTGCACAGGTCTGTTGCGAGCAGGACATAGAGCCTCGCCTCCGCAAGGGCCTTTCGTAACTTACCGCCGTCCCCATCCATTGCCATATGAAACGTTAATCATTATCATAATATACTTCTGCCTTCAAGGCTTTTATCTAAAGTGCTTGTACGAACAGACTAACGGATAGCCCCGCCTCCCACTCCCAACATAGAAGCTATTGACTGACGGGGCAAGGATGTTATAATTGAGTTGTCTATGGAGACGTCTGAAACCTTTCACGCTTCACGCTTCATGCATGGCACACACTCGTCTAGAAATCTACACACCTTTTGTTGACCGTTTGACGGGAAGATAGCGACAATTATTTCCAACTGGGGAGAACCGGTTAGATGCCTGAGATAAAGCACGAGTGCGGGCTCTTTGGTGTGTACGGGTGTCTTGACGCCCCGGAGAAGGTTTATTATGGGCTCTACTCACTCCAACATCGCGGCGAGGAGAGCGCCGGCATCGCCTCCGCCGCCGGCAGCCGCATTGTTTCACACAAGGGGATGGGGCTGGTTTCCAACGTATTTAAACCACAAGACCTCACGCGCCTGAGAAGCCAGGCTGCCATTGGACACGTACGCTATTCCACCATCGGCGCGAGTGAGTGGCATAACGCACAGCCCTTTGTGGGGGAATACTCCAAGGGGCAGGTGGCGATTGCCCACAACGGCCAACTGGTTAACGCCAAGTCACTTAGAATGTCTCTTGAAAAAGCGGGCGCGGTATTCCATACCCAGACCACCAGCGACAGCGAGGTAATTCTTCACCTCATGGCAAAACCTGAATACCGCAACAACCTCCCCGGCCTGCTCGGTGACCTCAAGGGGGCCTTCTCGCTCTTAATCCTTACCCCGGAAGAGATGATTGCCGCAAGAGACTTAAATGGTTTCAGACCGCTATGCATCGGTCGGCTCAATGACGGCTACGTCGTGGCCTCGGAGAGCTGCGCCCTCGAACAGATTGGGGCGACATATTTGAGAGAGGTCTCTCCTGGAGAACTAATCTATATCGACAAGAACGGCCTGCGGTCGGAGACATTTGCCCCTGCAAGACCGTCTTATTGTATCTTTGAGCTCATATACTTTTCCAGGCCGGATAGTGTTATATTCGGAGAAAACGTCCATCTCTTCCGCAAGAGTTTGGGCGAGAAGCTGGCTGAGGAATGTCCCGTTGAGGCCGATATAGTGATTTCCGTACCCGAGGGCGGAAACTCCGCGGCGATGGGTTATTCACAGGCCTCTGGAATCCCTTTGGAACGTGGCTTTGTACGCAACCACTACGTAGGCCGCACCTTTATACAGCCAGGGGTCCAGCAGCGCCGGCAAAAGGCCGAGATTAAGCTAAACGCCATCGCACCCGTAGTCGCCGGCAAGAGGGTCGTAGTGGTGGACGATTCCATTGTACGCGGCACTACGTCTAAGAGCCGCTTCGGACTGCTGAAAAGGAGCGGCGCAAAGGAGATCCACGTAAGAATAAGCTGTCCCCCGCACCGGTTTCCGTGTTATTACGGGATAGATTTTCAGATTAAAGAGGAACTTATAGCAGCGGTCCGCTCCCTGGAGGAGATAACGGAGTACCTGGAGGTAGACAGCCTGGGCTACCTGAGCATCGAGGGCCTTTTGAGCTGCACCTCCGCGCCGAAGGATTACTGCGTAGCCTGCTTCGCCGGCAAGTACCCTGTGCCGACAGAGATAACCAAGAAGGCCCCTGAGGACTCTGAAGAGTGGGAAGAAAGGACCGGGGAACACATCATTGTCGTGTAACCACTACTTTAGAATAAACCTTGTCTCTCCTCACAAACCACCGATAAGGTCCAGCCATGTCCCCAACATCTTATAAAGATGCAGGCGTAGACGTATCTACCAAGGAAAAGTTCACCGGGGACATATACTCAGACATGCGGAAGACCTTCGGCCCGAGGGTGATTGAATGTCCGGGCGCCTTTGGGGGTCTCTTCAGCCTGCATTACGAAGACCGTCTCTTTAAGAAGTATCGTAAGCCCGTACTGGTAGCCTCGGCCGACGGCGTCGGCACAAAGCTCAAGGTCGCCTTTATGATGGACAGGCACGACTCCGTCGGCATAGACCTTGTGGCCATGTGTGTAAACGATATCCTTGCCATGGGCGCAGACCCCCTCTTCTTCCTGGACTACGTCGGCTCCAGCAAGGTCATCCCCTCCAAACTGCGTGAGGTCATACAGGGCATTGTGGCCGGCTGTCAGGAGGCGCAATGCGCCCTGCTTGGCGGCGAGACCGCCGAGATGCCCGGCTTTTATCGCGACAACGAATATGACCTGGCCGGTTTTGCAGTAGGCGTCAAGGAAAAGAAGGACCTCGTACTTGGCAAGACGATTGCCCCGGGAGACGTCGTGGTGGGTCTTTACTCAAGCGGCCTGCACAGCAACGGGTTTTCCCTCGTCAGAAAGGTCTTTTTTGAGAAACATAAGTGGTCTGTCAACAAGAAGGTCGACGAGCTCGGCACCACACTGGGGGAGGAGCTGCTCAGACCCACGAAGATATACGTCAGGGCCATGAAAAAGGTGCTCGGACACTATAAGATAAAACGCGTGGTAAAGGGCATTGCGCATATAACGGGCGGGGGTTTTTCGGGAAACATACCGCGCATCCTGCCACCCGGCACCTCGGTAAGGATAGAAAAAAAGAGCTGGACGCCGCAACCTGTCTTCGCACTGGTCAAGAAACTCGGAGGCGTGCCGGAAGACGAGATGTTCCGTGTATTCAACATGGGCATAGGCATGGTGATCATCGTAAAGGACTATTACGAGGATTCAGTAATACGCCTGCTACGCAAAGAGCGCCAGGAGGCCGTGGTGATAGGGAAGGTGATAAAGGGCAAGCGGCGGGTGGAGATGGTGTAGCACGGCGCGATAGTTATCCGCCGGGTAGTTGTGGGGGGCAATTCATGAATTGC
>JAZGAY010000123.1:0-10117 GCA_036475985.1 Candidatus Brocadiales bacterium | reverse complement strand
ATTTAGTCGGGCCCCCAAAAAAATCTTCCTGCCAAAAAAAGAGGAGCTTATGCGGCAATTATCATCAGGTGTCGGACTCAAGCTCTTAAAGACAGCGAGACTACTTTTATTCTACTAAATGTCAAGGGGTAAATATTGATTTCCTGTTCGTTTCCGGGTGCGTCCCGCCCGAGGCTGAAAGTCCGCCGATTTGTTTGGAGGGCGGATTTTCGACTTGACGCACCATTGCGGAACGCGGGCATGACATTCAAGAGGCCATAATGCCTTATGCCAACACCGAAGAGAACCAGAGGCTTATCGCCCACGGCGCAAGGAAGATTCCGGGCATCAGGACCATCCTCTGAGACGGGCTTGAAAAAATATGTTGCCCTAAGTAACGTAATGCCAGATAGCAACAACCACGAAGAGAGGCAGGGGAAAGGATTTTCCCTTGCCTCTTTCTCTTTAATATGTTAAATGTGCCGAATTGTTTATTTTTAGGTTGACTGTGCAAAGTTGTGTGGATACACTGTTTACGCCTCATGTAAAAGTTTATGTATGGCCGGTGGGGAACTATCTTGTTTATACGCCATATATAGGCAGAATATTATGGATAACAACTTAGCTTTCATATTCAGACGCACATGCCCGGCGTTGTTTATGAGTAAAAAGGAGGAATTCGAGTATGGCGATATCGCTGCCCAATAGAGCGTTAGCCACGGGGACGAGGAACAGAACACCAAACGACGTCACCCCTACCAGTGGTATGTGTACCGTATGTATTGATACCTGTCCCGGCACCTGTGAGATAGGAAAATCGGCTTTCAGGGGCCCGGAGGTTATATATCCCACACCGTTCGGCAAGATGACCGCCGGAGGCCAGAAGGACTATCCCGTTGATTTTCACCACTTTAACATTACCGGGACGATTGCAGGCCCACCTGACCCGAGGTTTGAGAAGTTTACAAACGTCAATCTGGAGACAAGATTGGGCCGGGACAAGGGCCTGAAGATGAAGCTGCCCTTCGTGGTAGCGGGGGTAGGCTCTACCAGAGTCGCCGCAGAGCATTTTGAGGGAATCGGCTCCGGTCCTGCAATGTGCGGGACAGGTGTGGTAATCGGAGAGAACGTATGCGGCATGGATACAGAGACAGAGTTTGACAGTAACGATAAGGTAACACACTGTCCGGAGCTGCAGAGAAGGATAGACATATTCAACGAATGGCGGCAGGACGACTACGGTTTTTTCTGCGTCCAGGCCAACGACGAGGACATTCGCCTCGGGGTGTTTGAGTACGCCCTGGGCAAGCTGGGCGCCGACGCAGTCGAACTAAAATGGGGGCAGGGTGCCAAGTCTATCGGCGGTGAGGTAAAGATTACCAGCCTGGAAAAGGCCCAGCTCCTGAAGAAGCGCGGCTACGTAGTCATACCGGACCCTGAGGACCCTCTGGCAATTGAGTCCTTCAAGATGGGCGCCTTCCAAGGATTCGAAAGGCATACGAGAATAGGAACCATATCGGACGACCTCGAGAAATCCACAGAAGAGTTCGTTAACACTGTGCAAAATTTAAGGAAGAAGGGCGCAAAGTACGTCTTCCTGAAGACGGGCGCATACCGTCCCGCCGATCTGGCAAGGGCCCTGAGGTTCTGCTCGGAGGCGGAGATAGACGTACTTACAGTCGATGGCGCCGGAGGCGGCACCGGCATGAGCCCGTGGCGCATGATGAACGAGTGGGGCGTACCTACCGTGTATCTGGCCTCTCTCGTCCACCAGTATTGTGAGAGGCTTGCCAAGAAAAAGAAGTACGTTCCGGACATTATCCTCGCCGGCGGGATTACCATGGAAGATCAGATCTACAAGGCATTCGCCCTCGCTTCTCCATATGTCAAGGCCATAGGCATGTCCAGGTCGACTATCTGCGCCGCCATGGTGGGCAGGACCCAGGCAAACCTTATAGCCGAAGGGAAGCAGCCCAAGAATTCCCAGCCATACGGTAAGACCGTGGAGGAAGTGTTCTACTACCACCATAACGCAGAAAAGGAATTCGGCGGTAACGGTAAAAAGATACCCCCCGCCGGCCTTGGCGTCTATTCCTATTATCAGAGACTTGCCACGGGCCTCAGGCAGCTTATGGCCGGCTCACGGCGCATCTCTCTGGCTAACATCACCCGTAACGACATCTTCGCCCTGACGAGGGAAGCAGCAGACGTCTCGGGAATCCCGTTCGTCATGGACTACGACAAGGAAGAAGCCACTAGGATTCTGGGCGCTTAACGGACCTACGGTTCTTTTTTCCTGGCATACACGATGTGCGGAAGACCCTTTGTTCCCTGCACATCTTTTTCTGGATGCACGTATTCGCTTGACGCTACACAATCTCCCACTCCCCTCCCCCCCCCCGCCCGCATGACATAATCCTACACGCCGGCGCCCGCACTTCTATCCTGCCCGTCAGGCCCTAAGACCGGCTTTATCGGTTCAAGATAGTTTACGCCGCAGACTGAATGTGGTACTATTTATGGCCGCCTGCTACTCCAGAACGGAAGAGAGATTATGCCGGAATCCAAACAACGAACATTACCCCCCGGCGTGGTGGATGAACTTATCCGTGCGGTGGGTAAGGAGTATGTGTACACCAACATAGAGACATTGGTGTGCTACTCCTATGACGCAACCGCAACCCGCCAAAAGGCCCTGCCCAACGTCGTGGTCAAGGCATCGTCCACGGAAGAGGTATCGGCCGTGGTCAAGGTGGCCTACAGGCACAGCATACCGGTCTACCCCTGCGGGGCGCGTTCGGGACTTTCCGGCGGCTCCATACCCCTCTATGGCGGCATCGCCCTTGACACGACCAGGATGGACCGCATACTGGAAATAAACGCCCGCGACCTCGTCGCCACGGTGGAGCCGGGCGTCATCACCAGGCAATTCCAAAATGAAGTTGCCAGGCACAAACTCTTCTATCCGCCCGACCCGGGGAGCGCCGAATTCTCCACCCTTGGCGGCAACATAGCAGAGTGTTCAGGTGGTATGGCCGGAATCAAGTACGGGGTAACCCGCGACTACATACTCGCCCTTGAGGTAGTACTGCCGGACGGGAGCGTCCTGAACACGGGCAGGAAGACCTGGAGGACCGTGGCCGGCTACGACCTCACAAGACTCTTTGTGGGCTCGGAGGGCACGCTTGGAGTTTTTTGCAAGATAACGGTAAAGCTCATACCACTTCCGGAGAAGGTGGAGACGGTGCTTGCCTATTTTCACTCCCCCGCCGATGCCGTGGACGCGGCCGACGGGATAATCATGGAGCAGGGCGTAATCCCCAAGACGCTGGAGTTTGTCGACACCATATGCATTGACTCTGTGAGAGGATACGGCGGTATAGAGATACCCGAAGAGGCGAAGGCGCTGCTCCTGGTAGACGTGGACGGCGACCCCCAGGTTGTAAAGAGGGAGCGTCTCCGTGTAGAAAAGGCATGTAAAAGTAACAACGCCTTCCATATAGTAATTGCCGAGGATTTAGACAAGCGCGAGGTCCTGTGGGCCGCCAGAAGGGTCATATCACCGGCCCTCTTCAAGGTCGCCGGCAGGAAATTAAACGAAGACGTCTGTGTCCCCAGGAGCAAGGTAAAGGAGGTCACGGAATCGGCCTACTCGCTTGCCAGGGAATACTCCATACCCACCGCATGTTTTGGCCACATAGGCGACGGCAACGTCCACATAAACTTTCTCTACGGGGAGGGGAAGGAAGAACAGTCCAAGGTGGACGAGATGCTGGACCGCACCATGGAAATGGTGATATCTCTGGGCGGCACCATTACCGGTGAGCACGGCATAGGCACGGCGAAGGCCAAACACCTCCCGTGGGAGATTTCTCCTCAAGAACTCAAGCTCATGAAGGCCGTGAAAAAAATGATCGACCCCAAAAATATCATGAACCCGGGAAAGATCTTTGTTTCGTAGGGGCTTACAGTCTTGAACCCCTACCACTACACGTCTACCACAGTCTCAAACTTTATAATGTCCGATGACGGGATGGCCTCGGAGGTGGTTATCTCGCAGCCCAGGCCCTCAAATTCCTCGTTCCCCCTCACCATGGTCTCTATGCAGGTCTCAACCTCGTCCTTTGAGAGTCCCCGCCATTTTTTATCCTTGGGCCCGCAGAGCTTGCACAGGGGGTTCTTGCCCCTTATCGCACGGCGGAGGGCCTTCTTGTCATTTATTATGGAAGGCAGCGTGTCACACCTACCGAGGTCCGTGCCTACGTGCACTATAACGCCCTGAAACTCAGACCCAATGGCGTTCAGCTCCTCATAATTCTTTGTTAATTGCTTCATTTCGGCTTCTGCCGGGTGATATTCCGTGTTTTTCCTCAGTTTCTCGAACAACAGCTCGTAAAGCCACTGAAGCGCCTTGAGACTGCGAAGCTTCCTGTTGACCTGTTGCACGGCAAAATGATGGTTAAAGGTAAGGTGGAGCGGTCTCGGCCTCTCGGAATGTTCCAAGAGCAGTATCTCGGCAAATTCCACGCTCCTGCCATCCTTGATTCTTTTGCCCATAGCGAGGGCGCCCTGAATCCCTTCCATAAACAGGCTGTCTCCCTCATAGAAGGGTAACAGGCCGTTCTCCTTTATTTCAGGGACCAGGCTGGCAGTGGTGCTGTAAAAGATAGTGGGAGGAGAGGTGTTTTCTTTCCACGTCTTCAGCCAGCAGTAATCGGGGTTAAAGCTATCAGGCATCCTCAGGGTCGCACAGGAAGGTTTTCTTAGACTAATTTCTCCAACAAGACTTGTCCTCACGGGAATAAAACAAAAAAATAAGCAGTGACAATTATCTCATATCTCACTGCAAGTAGAAAAAAATTTCACCCGGGTGTCCCCGATGAAACACGGTGCAAAGGAAGTCTAACAGATAACGCCCAATGCGTCAACAGCACTGCCGGGCCTTTCAAGAAAGGTTGATATTGCTCTTTAAAGGTGATATAATTTTTTTCTAATGGACACTAAGTTACTAGACACAAAAGACATAAGTAATTATACGGCACACGTTAACAGCGCCGCAGAGGCCTTGAGGCAAGGCGAGCTGGTCGCTTTCCCTACGGAAACCGTCTATGGAATAGCGGTCAACGCACAAATGGCCGGCGCGGTAGCCTCATTGTATGACGTCAAGAACAGGCCACGTGAAAAGGAGTTTGCGTATCTTATTTCAGACCCTGGCGATATCAGAGACCTTGTCGAGCACATACCATTTTATGCGCAAGTCCTGATGAGGGAATTCTGGCCCGGTCCGCTTACTATCGTATTCTCCAGCGCCGGGCGGGGGGATGTCGGCGTACGTTTCCCCGGACACAAGGTAGCGCAAGACCTGATTATGGGGGCGGGCGTACCACTCCTTGCCACGAGCGCCAACGTATCGGGTAAACCGCCTGCCACCGACGCACAAAAGGTCCTGGAATATTTTGGCGGCAGGCTTGCAATAATCCTTGACGATGGCCCCAGCGACCTGAAGACACCCTCCACCGTGGTCAAGGTCACCCAGGACTCGTGCGTCATACTCCGCGAAGGCGCTATCCGGGAAGAGCAAATCACCAACTGTCTCAGCGTAAGGATAGAGAGGTAAAACATCTATGAAAATCGCACTTGCATGTGACCACAGGGGCTATGAATTTAAAAAAAAGTTGTGCCAGGCATTGTCTGAACAAGGTCACACAATAAGCGATTTCGGCACAAACGACGCATCAACATCGGTAGACTATCCTGACTACGCCTCCAAGGCCGCCAGGGCCGTTTCTGGCAGAAAATGCGACCGTGGGATACTGGTGTGCGGGTCGGGTGTTGGTATGTCACTTGCCGCCAACAAGGTTAAGGGCATCAGGGCAGTAGTGGTCCATGATCTCTATACGGCGGAAATGAGTCGCAGACATAACGATTCAAACGTCCTTTGTATCGGAGCCGACCTGCTCGCACCGGGCCCCATGGCAATGAAGATAATTCAGGTGTGGCTCGAGACCGCCTTTGAGGGAGAAAGGCATGCCCGCAGGGTGGGAAAGATTACAGAGCTGGAAAGTTAATGAGCTCACCCACCAAAACCAGTCCCGCTCAAAAAGAAGGCACCCGCCCTAAAATAGTTCTACTTGCGCACACACCCGAACCAGAGAGGCTCGTCGCCCAGGCCGCAAAACTCTGTTACAGTCCGGCCACCATCGAAGAACTGGGGGAGAAAATCGAGAAAAGAGATCAACGGAAATTCGTTGAAAAGCTTATCTCCATGGGCCATGTGTCACCCATAGAACACATATCCTTCACCTTCGGGGTTGAGGGCATATCTCGTGCATGCACCCATCAACTCGTAAGACACCGGTTGGCATCTTATTCACAACAGAGCCAGCGTTACGTGGGTAAACACTCCCGGAAGACCGGGGGCTCTTTTGATTACATAATCCCTCCCCGCGTGGTTGAGGCCGGTAAAAAAGAATGGTTTGAGTCCAAGATGGTGGAGATTCAAAGATGGTACGACGAAATGGTAGAGGCGTTGGGCGACGAGGAGGAGTCTACCTATGAGGACGCACGTTTCCTCCTTCCGAACGCGGCCGAGACAAAGATAGTCATCACGATGAACGCCAGGGAACTGCTTCATTTCTTTAAGGTCAGGTGTTGCAACCGGGCCCAGTGGGAGATAAGGGAGATGGCCATAGAGATGCTCCGCACCGTGAAGGACATGGCCCCTTCCATCTTCGGCAACTCCGGCCCGTCCTGCGTCAGAGGCCCGTGCGGTGAAGGCCCGTTCACCTGCGGCAAAATTGAAGAGGTAAGGGAAAAATTCAGAGGTCTATAGAACAGCATGCCAAAATCTTCTTTTAGGGCCAACTGCGCCGCCACAGCCATAGGTAGTTTTCCACATTCGGAGCCCGGTCCGGCCTTCGAGCTCATCCTAAAGACCCTCCCTGAAGTCCCTAGCTGGCCACAACTTCCAAAAAGGGGCATACAGGAAGAGATGTGCGTACAGTACACCGAGGGGATGCCGTTTTTTCACCTTATCCCTGAGAAGAAGAGGTTCTACCTTGAGGTCCACGACGATGTCGCTGAGCTGGAAAGGTTATACGAGAAATCTGCTTCCAACGATTTTAGTGGTTTCGCCGTGTCGCCGGATTACGCCGCGGGGCTCTACGCCCTGGAAAAACACCTCCCAAAGTTTAAGCATATCAGGGCACTGAAGGGGCAAATTGTCGGGCCTATCACCCTCGCCGCCAACCTGAAGGACGAAGAGGGTACGGCCGCGCTTTTTAACCCGACCTTCAACGACGCCGTGATAAAGCTCCTGTGCCTGAAGGCCCGATGGCAGGTAGACTTCCTCTCTAGATTTGGCCTGCCCGTGATAATGTTCGCTGATGAGCCGTTCCTCAGCTGCATGGGCTCGGCATTCGCCACCGTCAGCAGGGACACGGTCATGAACGCGTTCAACGAGGTGTTCGAGGCCGTTAAGTCACAGGGCGCCATGGCCGCAATACACTGCTGTGGTAATACGGACTGGGACATGGTGCTTGGCACCCAGCTCGACATCCTCAGCTTTGACGCATTTTTGTTCATGGACAGGGTGCTTGTATACTCGACGGACATCCGCGATTTTGTGGAGCGCGGCGGTATCTTGTCCTGGGGGATTGTCCCCACTACTGCCGATGGGCTGGAAGGTATAAAGGCCGACAGCCTTATAGATAAAATGGAAAAGGGGCTGGATTATCTCTCAAAAAAGGGTATGGACAAGAATCTTGTCCTGCAAAACTCACTTATAACGCCCAGTTGCGGCACGGGCACCCTCACGGTCGCCGAATCAGAGAAGGCCATGACCCTTACCCATGAGGTGTCGACCACCTTGAAGGAAAGATACGGCCTTTAACGGATGAGTCCGTAAAGGGCTCCCCTGATATCCGATATTACGGCATCCCTGTTCTCCACGGTAATTCTTACGAGCCTGACGTCCGGCCTTTGTTTGATATTCTTGATAAATCCATTTCCTGATTCCGTAATGACTCCCAGCACGGGCACAGGTCCATCCAACGCCTTCAGTACCAACTCCCTAAACCTTTGAGAAAACAATTCCATCTTGCCCACCTCGTCTATAACGACAAGTTGCCCATTACTTATAGTATCCTCCAGCTCTCTCAGTGCGGAGGTCTCGAAGGACTCTACGTCCACGCCGTATTTCCCCACCCTCGGGCTGCCTCTATTGTCCACATGTGCCAGAATGCCGCTCTTCCCTCCAAACGTCTTTATCATAAACCCCTTCCGCTCCCTGCCCACTCTTATCTCCTCTGTATAAAAGCCGCCAGGCTCAATCCCCAGGGCAGACAGTATCCCTTTTACGGCAGTGGTCTTCCCCACACCAGGCCTGCCGGTAATCAAGATGTTCTTGACCATTCCACCACCAATCTCTATCACTACACAGACCCAACCTTGGAATCGTTCCCGTCTTCTTCTATTCTAACGGAACCAAGCCTTATCGACCTGACGTCCAGTAAATCCTTAAGCGGCGTTACCAATCGAACAACGCCCCGCCGAATATCCATCTTCTCGACAATCCCAAGTGCTGCGGTAAAATTGTTCTCGTCGTTAAGGCCCACCAGTATCCTCTTAAAGGCGTCCGCTTCCCCCGCCTGCACCGCCCTGTCATAGGGGCTGATAATGTGTATCCTCGTAAGCGATAAGGACTTACACTTTGAGCCCCTAAAATATTCTCCATATCTCTGCCGCCGGTATTCACGGCGTTCCGCATACGATCTGGACCTTACATGCCCCGAGACCGGTAGTCGATATAGTTTCACCCCGGCCCTGCGCTCAAATGGAAGGACGATGTCCTCCAGTTCACGCTCCCTTTGGAGCGCCACTATGCATCTGGCGCCGGCAAGTTCGATCTTGTGGTGTTTCAGCTCCCAGGCCGCACCTCCCGACACAAGTCCGGTAGTATCTACAATTACCACCTCGGCCCCCTCCCGAAGCGACCTCTCTACCAGCTTCTTTACGCCGACGATTGTCTGAAGGAAGTGACCGACAGGTGAGGTGGAGCCTACAAAGTACATGGAGTGTACGGGAATGCACTCCAGGGATTTTTTGGTGGATTCGGGCATGCCCATGCTGATAGTAGCCGGTGGCCCGAAGGCACATTGCCCCATGTCGGCGGAGACCACGGAGACCCTGTTACCTCTCCTGAGCAACTCCCCTGCCAGATAAAAGACCAGCGTGGTCTTACCTACGTCAGAAGCCCCCAGTACCATGACAACACCCTTTATCACGCTGATATCTTCTGCCAGCTTTTTCCAATATTGGGGTGTCTTAATCAACGGCAACTCTTTATCCCTTATCAGCCTGAATTTATCTCGTGTATCTGTTTATGCATCATGCATCTGCCGTTAGGAACACACGTACGTCTCACAATACCCAACTACCACTAACAATAAGCACCAGACATCACAAATTCAAGACAAATAGATTTCATTTGACTTGGGCGTAGAATCTGATATTTTCTGCCCTTGAGGATGATGGGACAAATACGACTAATACATAAAACGGCAATAACCGTTGGCCTGTTCCTGCTGCTCGTCTCCGGAGGCTGCGCCCAGGGACCGCCGGAGGAGGAGGGTATCAACTTCAGGACAAGTACCATGCAATGGCCCAATCTAATACAGGGAGCACAGGAACCCCAGGGAGCATTGGGAAACATGGAGCAGCGGTAACACGTAACACCTGTTACATTTCCGTCCATTCCGTCCATAAACTCACACCCCGCAACATGAACGCATCGGCCATGCCTGAACCCAAAAGGGCAGTATCCCACACCGGGTTTATCTGTTACAATCACTTCTTGCCGGGCGGCTTTTCACTGCAGTACCCCTGCGGCGCTCATGGAATGTCTATCATAAAGTGCAATGTCCTCTCACAGTAAGACAATCTGGTCTTCGTTAATAGCGGCGCTAATCCTCATAGGCGCCATTGCCACCATTGCACAGGTGCTCCTGGTACGCGAGCTACTGGTCGTATTCTACGGAAACGAACTCTGTCTGGGGGTGATATTCGGCGCGTGGCTCCTTGGTGTCGCCGTCGGGGCCGGGGTGGGCGCTATATTAGTAAGAAAGATTACGGACAGGTT
>JAZGAY010000122.1:0-3882 GCA_036475985.1 Candidatus Brocadiales bacterium | reverse complement strand
GATCGTTAGCGGCTCGCCTCTCTCAAGCGGCGTCCACTCCGGTCCCGTCTGGATGGTGGCCACCACACTGGCCTCGCCCGCCATCACTCCTCCGGTGGCGGTAAAGCCAAAACACACAAAGGCAGCCATTGCCAGGAATAGCAAGGTTCTACACATAACTATCTTTCCCTCCTTTTCCTAAAACTATTTCTTTTCAGTTCCAGGGGTTACTCCGCCCGTATGTCTACAGCGGAGTCCTTATAACTGACACGTTGTTCGAGAAATAATTGCAGACGTAGCAGAACTTGCCATCTGGAGAAAGTGCCAACTGGGTGGGCCCAAGACCAACAGGAACCCTCTGTACCAGGTAGTGGTTCACAAAATCCAGGTCACTTGTGTAACTGTCAAGCTGCTGCTGCGTGTTGCTGATCATGATTTCCCTGATCTTGTCGAAGTCCAGGATAGTAACCCTGTGCATGCCGCGTACGGCGATGTAGAGGTACTTACCCTGTGGACCGATAGCAAGGCCATAGGGCGTGCCATCGTAGTTATTCAGCTCATCCAACGGGAGCTGGGCCAGCTTACCGCCGTGTCTGGTCTCAAGGACGGCCAGGTTGTTTGTAAACACCTCGCCGTTCTCGGCCTCGCAGACGGGGAGCCAGTTCTTCGGCTTCATGTACGTAACTGCCACGAACTGACCGTCAGGAGAATAAACGATGCCCCTGAGGTTGGCACTGTGACGGATTGGCCTTGATTCAATGACCGTGTTTGTGGACAGGTCTATGAAGTCTACTACCCTGTTGATAGAACCGGCCGTGTCGCAGACTACAGCACCCGTGGTGCCGTCAGGCGAGATGGCGATGTCCCTCGGACCATAATTGGAAGTGGCGATCGAGCCCACCTTCTCGTTGCGGCTTGTGTCTATGATGTCGATAGCCGCCCACAGATTACCGGAGCAGCAGACATAGGCCTTGGAACCGTCCTTGCTAAGCCTTATGTTGCAAGGCCAGTCGCCAACTTTTATCTCCTTTGTCTCCTTCTTCGAAGAGACGTCGATCACAGAGACGCTGTCGGACTCTGCGTTGCAGACGTAAAGCGTCTTGCCGTCCAGCGAGAAGACTGCCGCCTCTGGCTGATCATGTACAGCCACCTCACCAGTCACCTTGCGGCTCTTTGCGTCAATAAAAGTAACGCTATGACCCGATTGGTTTGATACTGCGAGAGTACCACCATCATCTGAGATACAGATGCTGAATGGCGAGGGCAATTCTGTCTTAACGTGGGTTCCTTGGATGTAACCCGCGTTAGCGGTTTGTAGGAAGACAAGCGCCACGGAGAATACAACGGCACTTATCAAACCAGTAAACAACGACTTTCTCTTCATTAACCGAACCCTCCTCTAATGGGCAAAAATTAACGTAAAGAACTACTTGGTGTGCGGGCAGATTCCGGATTCCGTGCAAATCATTTCCATATGCTTCCCACACTCCGGACAATTACCGGCGTCCAACATCTGCTCTTCGTACGCACCTTCTTTCAACTTGAAGCCGGCGCCCGGTTCATGACGCTCGTGTCCTTCAGCGCATTTAAATACGACCTTCGAAAGGCTCTTTCTGCTCTCGGTATCGTCGTCACAATCAAAACAGATACCGGGACGAGGAAAACACTTCCCACACCTTATGCAGTAATAACCCGCAGTCTGACATGACCATGTCTCGGGCAGGTTGGCGTGAGGGTTGCTCGCCTTCGCCTTATGCTCTGCACTGTTCCACATATATTCCTGGTTCGAGCAGTCGGGGAATTCGCTGACCTCTCCACACTCCTCGCACCAGAATTTCTTGACTATCTTATTCTTCGGACAAGGCTTGCCTTTCTTGGCAGCGCCCTCTTCCGCCTTGGCAGCACCCTCTTCCGCCAGAATCGTTTGCGTAGAAACAAAACAGAAGACGAGGAGTATTCCCAGGCCTAATACTGTAAGACGCTTCACTCTTCCACCCCCCTTCCTTTAATATAACTATTGCTCTGGCAGTAGCTAGCAGCACCTGCTAGCTTAGGCAATCGCTAATTATACGCACCTGACTTTCCAAATCAATATTTTTTTGAGATTTTTTACTCCATTAAAGTACTCTCGTCGGCATCCAGCCCTTAACATTCTACCACATAATCACTTAAAATCAGCGTCTCGTCTCGCCAGCGCCCCTCAGCCACCATCAGATAAGGCTGAGAATCAGCGACGAGAGCATTAAACTCGTCAAAAAAAGCCCTATCAGCAGCAAAGGTACGGCGATTATTTTCGCAATTATTGAAAGCGGCACGTTCGGCACCGTCTCGTATTGCGAGAGCTGGTTGGCCTCCTTAAGCCTCTTGTAATGCATCGGCCTCTCGTGCAACATCTCTTCTTCACTGACAGCTCCCGTGAATATGGCCTCGTCAACGGGTATTTTTTCCGGAAGCAGGTGCGTATGTATAAAATGTATAGTAAATACAAACGCCGCGGCCAGTATTGCCTCGTACCTGTGGGCGATAAGGCCCATATCGAGGCCCCAACCGGGCAGTATTATGGAAAAGGTCGTAGGGAACCACAGCATGAAGCCGGTCAGGGCCATCACTATCGTGCCCCATATCAGGGAGAGGTATTCGAATTTCTCCCAGTATATCCACCTGTCAAATGAGGGATGCGGTCCAAAACCCAGCAGCCATTTCACGTCTGCAATAATGTCCTTAACGTCTCTCGGCTGTATCAGCATGGCATCCGCGCCCCACAGGATATTCTTGGCGTGCCCTCTTACATACACGAGGTACGCACAGTAGGCAAAGTGCATGAACACGGCAAGAAACGTCAGCCCCGCACAGATGCGATGTATATAACCTGCGGTGGGATAGCCGCCCATGAGCTGATACAACCAACGTGCCCACCCCTGGTCCTGGAAGGCCAGCGGCATACCGGTCAACACCAGACCAAAGAAGCTCACAATCAGCACAAAGTGGACTGACCTGTGAAAGAGGCTAAACCTCTGATAAAGTTTCCCGTTAGTGGCCATGACCACCTCCACCCTTTCTATCGTCCAGAATCATTCTAAACCACATCAGAAACGCATGACCGCCAAACATGGAAAATGCCTGGCATATTATTCCCACATACACCACGAATACCAGCGCCAGATACGTATTTGGCTCCCTCAATACGCCAAACAGACCTTTTTCCTTATATATATTATAGAGCTCGGCGTAGAGGCCACGCGTCTTGAAGCCCGGATGCGCGATGTGTTTTACAAAATTCTCGCCGGCCCCCTTATGACATTCGCCGCAGGTCTCCACCTTATTATTCTCTCCCACCGTTGAGTCCGGGTCGTCGGACTTAAGGATGTCGTGCCCGCTGTGGCAGTCGGAGCAATTAGGTACGTCGGTTGTGAGCACGCCAAGTGAGGAGAGCTGTCCGTGGAGGTTTGAACAATATGTAAAGAGATAGTCTTCGTGGCAGTTGCCGCATGTCTTGTTTATGTTACCCCTGTGGAAGGCGTTATCAGCAACCGGTGTCTCTCTTGCCGAATTCTCACCCATGTGGCAGTCGGTACACTTTGGAGGGGTCTTTTCCTCCTCCTCCATGTGTTCTACGTGGGTGCTTTCGAGGAATTCTTCGGCGGGGTCGTCGTGACAGAATGTTATGCAGTCTACGCTATCGAGAATTGGGGCGTGTTCGCCATAGACACCGTCAAGGTCCTGGTGGCAGTCAATACACTCAAAACCTTCTTCCGAGAGGCCGTGGGCGGACTGCATGAACGCCTCTTCACTGACCAGCATGTTTGCAACCCTTATCTCGCCGGTCAGGGCGTCTATGCGCGCCACCTTCCCCACCTCTTCGGGGTCGCCATGGCACTCCATACAGTCTTCTGTCTCCTGTGC